>CAZXVB010000007.1:0-19321 GCA_964643875.1 uncultured Anaerolineales bacterium
CAGCCCAGAGCGCCGTGCAAGTGCTGACCGATTCACGCGCTTCACAGCGGGATATCGTGACCCATCTGGGCCTGCCCGCCGAGCGGGTGCGTGTCATCCCGCTGGCGGTGGATGCGCGATATACTGCTGCCCCTGCCCCGGGGGACGCCGAAGTCCACGCCCGTTACGGCCTTCCTGATCAATACACACTCTATCTGGGTGGTTTCGACGTTCGCAAGAATGTAACGGCGGCCCTGGCGGCATATCGCTGGGTCGGGCCGGCCCTTGATGGTGACTGCCCGCTGGTGATCGCTGGACGGTTGCCGGATCGGGACACTCGATTCACTCCAGACCCTCGCCGTCTGGCACGCGAATGGGGAGTGGAGCCTTTCGTGCATTACACGGGCTACGTGGCTGAGGAGGACAAGCCCGCTTTGTATCGCGGGGCGGCGGCGTTCATCTTCCCCAGTCGGTACGAGGGGTTCGGCTTGCCGATCCTGGAGGCTATGGCCTGTGGGACGCCCGTGGTCGGCAGTGACGTGGCTTCTGTGCCGGAGGTTGTGGCCGATGCGGGTGTGTTGTTGCCGCCCGACGATGCCGAGGGGATGGCCGGGGCACTGATTCAACTGGTGACGGACAAGGGTTTCCATGCCGACATGCGTCGTCGGGCCATTGCACAGGCCGGCCGATTTTCCTGGGAGCGGACTGCCCGCGAGACGTTGGCGGCCTATCGCTCGTCGCTCTCCTCCTGACCGCTATTTTTGTTTTTGAATAATTCTCGCTGTGTGCTATAATCGTACCATCCGCTTGCTCCATAGTTTGCCTGGGTCTGCTGGAATGGCAGCCCGTCACGCACGGACACAACAGGAACGAGAATCATGGGCTTCGAGCAATGGAGATCCTGGAGTGAACTGATCTTCCTCCCTATGGATACCACAGAGTATGTCGCTCTGGCTATTTACGTGTTGATCTCTGTGGGGTTGCTCATTCGTTACCGTGGTGACTTTCTACGTATAGGGGATTGGAAACGGTTGCCGCTTTTCCTTCTCCTGTTGATCAGCCCGTTCCTGACGAATCATCTTTTGATCCTGAATTTCCCTGCCAGTCACCTGTTGTCTCCTCCTGGCGTACCGGTCAGTCCAATTCCCCCTTTCGCTCCCCTGCTGGGCGCCGTACCGATCTTCATTGCTGGGGTTTGGCTGGGTGCTGGGCCGGCCCTGTTGATTGGGATCGTGGTTGGCGTCTTGCGCACCGGCATGTCCAGAGGAGGGCCACTGGAGGTCTTTTACTTTGGGGGATACGCCTTTTTGGTTGGCCTATTTCTACACCAATCCTATCGAGGGCGCTTCCCCTATGTCATGCGCCAGCCCGCGGTGGCCGGGCCGATCTCTGTGCTCCTGGCCTCTTTGATCCAACTCCTCTCTGTGTTCATTCAATCTTCAGAGGCGGGTATTGCGGGGGTGGACTATGCCGTCACGTATACCGGAGCTACCCTGCCGCCGATGTTGATCGAAGTCCTGGTTGCCTCCGTATTGTTTCAGGCGCTCTACCTCCTGTTCCCGCACATTCACCCGGTGCGAGTGGCCCGGCAGCATCCCCCTTACAGTCGTACACTCAGTCGGCGATTACTCTCTCTATTCGTTCCGTTGATCCTGTTGATGACGTTGATGCTGATCTTTGCTGTCAGCACGACGATCCTGGACATTGCGGTAGATGATGCCTTCGACGAGATGGCACGGGATGCCAATGGGGCTGCAGAGTACATCCCGTACTTTATCCATACCGGGCAGGGTTTGTTGGCGGAGTTTGCCCAGGATGAGCGGTTGGGGCAGGAAGGTACCCAGACATCGGAAGACCTGTTGGGGCGGGATGTACGGGCTGTGGCCTTCTTCGATCAATTGATGCTTTTCGACGCGGAGGGGAATTTAGTAGCCCTGTATCCTCCTGCCCCCGCGGGCGACCCCACGCTGACCGATGAGGAGAGCCGGCTGTTACAACGGGTGTTCACCAGCGGAGCGCCTCAAATCAGTGCCGTGCACCGTTCTGGGCGGGATGAGCCGATTATTTCGTTCATCGTCCCTTGGGAGGACGTCCGGGTAGAGGGGCGGTACGGCGCTCTGATTGGCCGGACCCGATTGGAAATCAATCCCGTGCTTCGTCTGGCACTCACCAGCCTCCAATGGACACGGGCGCGGGGAGAGGGATTTTTCCTGGACGATCAAGGGCAGATCGTGGCTCACTCCGATCCAGATATGCTCCTGGCCAAATGGTATGGCGAGACAGGGAAAAATTGTTTGCCCAGTGTCTGGAAAGGGTGCGCGTACCAGAGTGCCAATCCGGTCGACAACACCCGTGAGCTGGTTTACTATTTGCCGGTAGAAGGGTATCCCTGGGGAGTCGTCATTCGCTTGCCGTATGAAGTCGTGTTAGAACAGGCGACCCGGATTGCGGCACCTTTGCTGATCCTCCAATTGTTGTTGGGCGGAGTGTTGATCATTGTGATTCCCCTTGTCACCAACGTGGTGACTCGTCCTCTGACCCAGTTGGCCGCGGCAGCTAGCCGGATTGCCGAGGGCAATCTGGACCATCCGGTCTATGTACCGGGAACTGACGAAGTTGCCCGCGTCGGAGAAGCATTCGAGGGGATGCGTGTGCGGTTGAAGAATCGCCTGGAAGACCTCTCGCTGTTGCTCCAGGTCAGCCAGGCAGTGTCGGCTACCCTTGAACTACCCAAGGGGATGCCGTTCATCCTGGAGGGAGCATTGAAAGCCACACAGGCCCAGGTGGCGCGAATCGTGTTACTTTCAGCCGATGGGGATCCGCAGATCGTCATCGCCCGGGGGGAGCCTCGGGAGGGGTTGGGGGGCCTGGACCGGGCCTTTGCCGCCGCAGCTCGGGGCTTGACTTCCCCCTTGCTGATAGACAACCTGGCGCGTGCCAGGACTTTGGTAGACCCGGAAGCGATATCGCCCCCCCTCAAAGCTGCCATTGCACTCCCGATCCGCACCAAAGACCAGGTGCCAGGTGTGATGTGGGTAGGGTACAGAACCGTGCGACAATTCGAGGCCTCAGAGGTAGACCTGCTATCTACGTTGGCCAGCCAGACCGCCGTATTGGTCGAAAACGCGCGCCTCTTCCAGGCGGCGGAGGGTGGGCGGCAGCGGCTGGCGGCGATCCTCTCCAGTACGAATGATGCCATTCTGGTTACCGATCGGGACGATCGCCTTTTGTTGGTCAATCCGGCGGCGGAGCGTGCGTTTGGGATTGTAGCAGAGGCGGTGATTGGTAAGAAAGCCACAGAGATGGATCTGGCCCCGGCGCTGATGAAAATCCTCTCTGAGCCGCTGGAGCAGGATCAAGCGATAACGGAAGAGGTCCCCTTGCCCGATGGCCGTACCCTGTACGCCAGCGTTTCCATGATTCTCAGCGCCGATGGAGAGCGTATGGGACGGGTGGCCGTTATGCGGGACGTCACCTACTTCAAAGAACTGGACGAGATGAAGTCCGACTTCGTGGCGACCGTCTCCCATGACCTCCGTGCTCCCCTGACGTTTATGCGCGGCTACACGACGATGTTGCCGATGGTAGGTGATCTGAGCGAGAAACAACGGGAATACGTGGACAAAATCCTTCAGGGTGTGACCCAAATGAGCGAATTGATTGATGACCTGCTCGACTTGGGACGCATCGAGGCCGGTATTGGCCTGGAACGACAACCATGTCACCTGGGTACCATCATGGTCGAGGCGGTGGATGGGATGCGTGCTCGAGCGGCTGCCAAGGGGTTGACGTTGCGCCTGGAACCAGCCGAAGAAGTGCCTATCGTTGCCGGGGACGCCGCCTTGCTCCGTCAGGCGATCAGCAATCTGGTGGACAACGCAGTCAAGTATACGTCCACGGGTGGAACCGTCACGGTTGGTCTGGCAGTGCGGGGAGACACAGCAGTCATTCGCGTAGCCGACACCGGTATTGGCATTTCGCCGGACGACCAGGTGCGGCTGTTCGAGAAATTCTACCGTGTCAAGCGGCGGGACACCGCCAGCATTCAGGGAACCGGCCTGGGGCTGGCGATTGTCAAATCCATCGTCGAACGGCATGGGGGAAAGGTGTGGGTAGATAGTGAGTTGAACCGGGGAAGTACATTCTACATCGGCCTGCCCATTGGCCCCCCAACATCGGAAGAGGATATGAGGCCGTGAAAACTGAGATAAAAGGAAGGGTGAAGTCCAGGTGAAACTCTCCCATCTCTTTGGACGTACTCTTCGAGAATCCCCTGTAGAAACCGAAGTGGTCAGTTACCGGCTAGCGCTGCGGGCCGGCCTGGTGCGCTTCGTGGGGTCGGGAATTTACTGCTATCTTCCACTGGGGTGGCGAGTCCTGCACAGAATCGAAACCATCATCCGGGAAGAAATGTCCCGCATCGGGGCACAGGAGATGACGATCCCGATGGTTCAACCGGCCAATGTGTGGGAAACGGTCGCCCGTTTGCGTACCACAGAGGATTCTCCTATCCAATTTCGGGATCGGGATGGACGTGCCTATGTGTTGCCGCCTTCCTCCGAAAACGTCATTGCCCAACTGGTCCGTCGAGAAGTGCGTTCCTACCGGGATTTGCCGCGCATCGTATTTCATATTCAAACCCAGGTGCGGGATGAGCCCCGTCCCTATGGCGGATTTTTGCGTGCGCGGGTACGGCAGATGAAAACCGCCTATAGCCTGGATGCGGACCCGGCCGGCGCCGAAAACTCGTATGCGGCCATCGCGGAGACGTATGAGCGTGTTTTTGCCCGCTGCGGGCTGGTCCCCATCCGCATTGAGACGTATGCCTGCATGGCGGGGAGCGGAAAGGCCCACAAATTCGTGCTCCCTCATCCACAGGGGGAGGAGATGTTCCTGTACTGCCCGGATTGCGGCTATGCGGCCGATGTAGAAGCGGCTGCGTTCCGAACTCCCTCCGCACCCCGGCCATCCCCGGAGGAGCGGCGAGTTGTCGCCACCCCCGATTGTGCGACCATCGCCGACGTGGCGGCGTTCATCGGCGTTCCAACGACCCAGACCCTCAAGGCGGTGCTGTACACCTGGAACGAACGGGAGTTAGTCTTCGTGCTCATCCGGGGAGACCTGGAAGTCAACGAGCAGAAATTGCGTCGCTGCCTGGGGGGAGGGAAGCTGCGGCCGGCCACGGAGACGGAGATTCGCGCCGTGGGAGTCGAGCCGGGATACGCTTCACCGGTGGGTATAGCCGTGCGAGAAAGGTTAGAGGGGGATGGTCTGCTCGTCGTCGCGGATCGTTCTATTGAAGCGGGGGGCAACTTCGTCGCCGGGGCCAACCGTTATGGATACCACTACATCGGCGTCAACTACCCGCGTGATTTTTCGGTGACATTGCTGGCGGAGATCGCGCAGGCTCAGGAGGGATATCGTTGCCCTCGTTCTTACGACTCGACGCCTTGCCATGGGCAATTGGTGACCCGGCGGGCCATTGGATTGGGGTATTGCGCTCAATTGGGGAGTGGTTATGCTGAGGCTGTTTGTGGGACCTACCTCGACGCGGAGGGGGAACCCCATCCCGTCGTCATGGGAGCATACGGAATCGAAGTGAGTCGGTTGATGGCGGCGATCATCGAGAGCCACCACGATGACGATGGCATTACGTGGCCGGCTTCAGTATCGCCTTTCGATGTCCATCTGGTGGCGCTGGGTAGCGACAAGAGCGAAGAGGTACGGGAACAGGCCGATGCCCTCTACGCCCAACTCCAGATGGCTGGGCTGGATGTGTTGTATGATGACCGCTTGGAGACTGCCGGGGTAAAATTCGCCGACGCCGACCTGATCGGTGTCCCCATTCGGGTGACTGTGAGCCGCCGTTCTCTGCAAGCGGGTGGTGTCGAATTCAAGTTACGCACCCATTCCGAGCGGATTGTCGTACCTATGACGGATGCGGTGCTGTACATTGAGAAGTCGCTGCGGGAGGGTTACCGATAAATATGTTGGGTAGTGAAAGCGACCGAAATCGGTGCGAACCCGTGTTAATCCGTGAACCATTTTGTCCCTGCTGGAATAGGCAGAAAGTGATTTGACATTATGGCTAAGATGTGATAAACTTCGCACTGTTGGCTTTGGTGATATTCGCGATCAATCTTCGGAGGTTTCACCTTGCTAAATCAATTCGCTTTCGTTGGCTTCTTTCTAATTGTCGCGCTCATCTTTGGTGTTGCCCCACCTATTTTGGCCTGGTTCGTTCGCCCCAAGAAAGCTAACCCTCGCAAACTGGAAACGTACGAATGTGGCATGCAGACTGAAGGGAGGACGTGGGTCCAGTTCAAGACCCAATATTACATCTTCGCTTTGGTCTTTGTGCTGTTCGACGTGGAAGCTGCCTTTCTGTTACCTTGGGCGTTGGTCTACCAGAACTTGGCTCTCTATGCAGTGGTCGAAGCGGTGATCTTCGTCCTGATCCTGCTGGGGGCCTTGGTATACATCTGGCGCAAAGACGCTCTCAAGTGGATGTAATTCCACCCTTGCTGCGAACGGGCTGAAATCCTGTTTAGCATTCCGTGACAAATCCCATAGGAGTTGGCTGTATGGAATTCCTGAGCGATCTGTTTGTCAACATTGGAGCCTGGTTCCAGGGACTCTTGGTTAGCCTCAACCTGCCGGATGTCTGGGTACAGATCATTTCTATGCTGGTGGGGGCTTTTCTGTTGGCCTTTGTCCCCTTGATTTCGATGTTCTTCTTGATCTGGTACGAACGTAAGATCGTGGCTCGCATTGGGGATCGATTGGGGCCGAACAACTCCGGCGCTTTT
Organism: uncultured Anaerolineales bacterium; assembly: GCA_964643875.1. Lineage (GTDB taxonomy): Bacteria > Chloroflexota > Anaerolineae > B4-G1 > B4-G1 > CAZXVB01. The sequence continues at coordinate 6,789 of CAZXVB010000007.1, forward strand.
GCTGGACCGTATGGCCTGCTCCAGGTCTTGGGGGACGCCATTAAGATGTTCACGAAAGAGGACGTGATCCCGGATAACGCCGATCGGTGGGTCTTCAACATCGCTCCGATGGTCGTGATGGCGGTGGCTGTGTTGACCTGGGCCGTAATTCCGTTTGGAAAAGGCGTCATCGGTAGTGACCTCAATATCGGTATTTTCTACATCCTCGCTATTGGTTCTGCGGGGATGTTTTCTGTTCTGATGGCTGGCTGGGGCTCCAATAACAAATACGCCCTTCTGGCTGCCCTGCGGGGCGTTGCTACATTAGTCGGCTACGAAATTCCCCAAGTACTGGCCGTCACGGCCGTAGTGATGGTCACCGGGTCGTTTTCGACGCAACAGATCGTGGTGGCGCAGGACGTCCCCTACTTAGTGGCTATGCCGTTGACTGCCTTGCTATTCCTGGCTTCCATCCTTTCGGAGTTGGGACGTCGTCCCTTCGATCTGGTGGAGGCGGATTCGGAGATCGTGGCCGGTTACTTCATTGAGTATAGTGGAATGAAGTTCGGTATGTTCTATTTGGCTGAGTTCATGAATCAGTTGATGGTGTCTGTGCTCTTCTCGACCCTCTTCCTGGGAGGCTGGCGAGGTCCCTTCGTGGACCAAGCGCCGGTACTGGGGCCCCTCTGGTTGGCGATCAAGGCGATGTTGGTGATGTTGGTGATTCAGCTATTCCAATATACTCTTCCTCGTCTGCGGATTGACCAGATCCTGGCGGTCAACTGGAAGTTGTTGACGCCGTTGGCATTGGTCAACCTCTGTGCGTTGGCCCTGGTGGGGAAAGCCCTGCCGGAAGATGTAGGGCCGTGGGGACAGGCCGGCGCCTTCTTGTTGACCAATGGCGCTCTGGCGTTGATCCTGCTGGGGATTCTGGCATGGGCCGGGCGAAAGGCGCGTCAGCGGGAGGAGGTATTACGCTCTGCCGTGGTTACGAGTGCGTCGGCAGAAGAGACAGCCCCGGCGTAAGGAGTTGGTGAACCAATGATTGTACCACATACTGTACAACAAATATTGTTCATTGTCTTCGGTATCATCACGCTGGGGGGCGCGGTGATGGTGGTTACACGTCGTAACCTGTTCCACGCTGCTTTGTTTATGATCGTGTCGTTCTTTGGAGTTGCTGGACTGTACGTATTGTTGGAGGCCCCGTTCCTGGCCGGTGTGCAGCTATTCATCTACGTGGGTGGGATCGCGATTCTGATCATTTTCGCCATTATGCTTACCCGTGATATGATGAACCCCAACGTGGTTGCCAGGAACAGTCAATGGGTGCCGGCTCTCGTCGTGTCGCTGCTACTGTGCGCGGTGTTGGTTTGGATAGCGGGCGGGTATCATTTCGAGGGGACGCCGGATCCGGTACCGGCCCATAGCCTGGAGATCCTGGGGCAGACCCTGGTCGCGCCGGACGGTTTGGCGTTGCCCTTCGAGGTAGCTTCTGTGTTATTGCTGGTGGCGATTATTGGCGCTGTGACGATTGCAAGGGAGCGATAGGAATGGTTCCGTTGGAGTGGTGTCTCATTTTGGCGGCCGTGTTGTTTTGTGTGGGTGCGTATGGTGTGCTCTCGCGCCGGAATGCGATCGCGGTTTTGATGGCTATCGAGCTGATGCTCAACGCCGTCAACATCAACCTGGTGGCATTCTGGCGTTATCTGGAGCCGGGTGGTGCGACCGGACAAGGGTTTGCCCTGTTCGTGTATGCCGTGGCAGCGGCGGAGATGGCGGTCGGTTTGGCACTCGTCATTGCCATTTGGCGCACTCACAAGACGACTGTGTTAGAAGACATTGATTTGCTCAAGGGCTAGCATTCGACTTTGTCGTGAATTCAGTCGAACGAGGTGTCTATGACCACAACCTTGCTTAACCTTACCTGGCTTATTCCAGTCTTTCCTTTTCTTGCTTTTGCCGCTGTTCCCCTGGTTACCTACCGGAATCGTAAGCTGAGTCACTCTCTGGTCATCGGCGGCATCGGGATCGCCTTTGTGCTGTCGCAGATTGTGTTCTGGACGGCGGTGACGCACCCGGATGACTTGCCTTTCGAATCTCTGGGTATCCACTGGTTGTCTGCCGGTGTGGAGAACTTTACGCTCGGTGTCTATGTTGACCCTGCCACAGCGGTGATGCTCTTTATGGTGCCGCTGGTCTGTATGATGATCTTTATCTATAGCGTTGGGTACATGAACTTTGGCACGTCCGAAGTGGACCCGCGCTACAGCCGTTTCTTCTCCTACCTATCCCTCTTTGCCACCGGTATGCTGGGGATGATTGTCTTCAATAACCTGCTGACCTTTTTCATCTTTTGGGAGATCATGGGTACCTGTTCGTACCTGCTGATCGGCTTCTGGTACGAGAAAAAATATCCCGATCCAGACAAGATCACCCCCAAGGAGGCTGGTCTCAAAGCGTTCCTGGTGACCAAGGTGGGCGATCTGTTCTTTATGCTGGGGTTGGCGCTGCTCTACGCCGAGGTCGGTTCGCTCGCCTATCGGGATATTTTCAGTGCCGAAACGCTGGAGTACCTGGCTCACACTGGCTTCCTGGGCACACAGTTTCCACTGGCGACGGTGATCGCGCTGCTGCTCTTTGGCGGGACGGTGGGCAAGAGTGCTCAGTTCCCTCTCCACGTCTGGCTGCCCGACGCGATGGAAGGCCCTACCCCGGTCTCGGCCCTGATCCACGCCGCGACGATGGTCTCGGCCGGCGTCTTCCTGGTGGTGCGGTGTTTTCCAATTTTCGCGGCGGTCGAGGGCTCTCATATGGTCATTGTGGCGGGCATCGGTGCCTTTACTGCCATCTTCTCGTCCCTCATGGCCATCGCCCAGGACGATATCAAGGGTGTGCTGGCCTTCTCTACCATCAGCCAGTTAGGCTACATGATCGCTGCGCTGGGCATCGGGGCCTACGTAGCCGGAGCCTTCCATCTGATCACTCACGCCTTCTTCAAGGCACTCCTGTTCCTCAGTTCTGGCTCGGTGATCCATGGGATGGAACACGGTCATCATCACGCCCACGAACATCATCACAAAGGGGAGCACGAAAGTGATCACGAAGAGCACGAAGAACAGTGGTTCAACCCCAACGATATGAAGCTGATGGGCGGGCTGGCCAAGCGCATGCCGCGCACCTTCTGGCCGTTCCTCCTGGGCGGGCTGGCGCTTTCCGGCTTTCCGCTGTTCACAGCCGGTTTCTGGTCCAAAGATGAGATTCTGGCCCAGGCTTATACAGCTTCCCCCGTCGTCTTTTGGGTGTTGACTGTGGCCGCTGCTCTGACCGCTTTTTACACTATGCGACAGATCTGCCTGACCTTTGCCGGCGAGCCGCGCACGGAGGCCGCCAAACACGCGCCGGAGAGTGTGCCCTCGATGACTGTTCCGCTTGCCATCCTGGCGGTCTTTGCCGTGACGCTGGGTTGGGTTGGCATCCCCGATCACTTTCCCGTCATCGGCCCCATGATCCCCAACTGGTTTGAGCATTTCGTCGGCTCGACGATTGAGGTGGGCGAGCACGCGATGAAGGTCGCCGGGCACCTGTCGGAAGGGGGACACGAGGCTCACTCGCAGTTACCGCTGGTTATGGGGCTAACGGCTGCGCTGGGTGGGCTGGCGGTGGGCTGGTTGGTCTATGGCCGCAAGCCGCTCAAGGCCGGGCAGATGGACCCGGTGGAAGCCGCGATGCGCAAAGTGTGGCTGGGCTGGCTCTACGAGGCTATGCGCAATCGGTTCTACTTCGATTGGCTCTACCAAAAGACCTTTGTGAACGGCTCTATCTGGCTGGCCGACCTGTTCGATGCGTTCGACTATGGTCGGGAGCCGGGCAAGCACGGCGTGGTAGACGGGCTGGTGAACCTGGCCGGACGCTTTGGTCTGCTCCTGTCCCGCATCTCCGATTGGTTCGACGCCAACGTGGTGGACGCGCTGGTCAATCTGGCCGGCCACGCCGGAAGGCTCGTCTCCATAGGCCTCGACGGTTTCGACCTCAGAGTTGTGGACGGCGTAGTAAACGGCGTTGGTGTCGTGGTAAAGGCTGGCGGCAAGGCTATCCGCCCTATCCAAACCGGCAGGGTGCAGAACTATTTGTTGCTGGCATCCTTGATGATTTTGGCACTGGTAACAGCATTCTTCTTTATAATCCTGGTCCTGTCAATCTGATTTGGAGGAGAGCATTATGTTTCCAATCTTGAGCGTTACCCTCTTTGCCCCGTTGGTGGGCGCGCTGCTGATTATGGTCATTCCGCGAGAGGACGTGAAGACGATCCGGCGGGTAGGAACTGCATTTGCTTTCCTGACCCTCATTCTCACGACCATCATCTGGGTGGGTGTGGCGCAGGCGGGAGCCGACGAGATGCAGTTCACGGAGCGATATCGCTGGATCCCGGGCGATGTCGGAGATAGTGTAGTCTTCGACATCTGGTACCATCTCGGGGTAGATGGCCTCAGCGCGCCGATGCTCTTTCTGACCGCTCTGCTGACAACCCTCTCGCTGTTCTACTCCGCCCGCACCATCAAGACGCGGGTCAAGGAATACTATTTCCTGTTCCTCCTGTTGGAGATGGGCATGTTCGGCGTCTTTATATCGCTCGACCTGGTGCTGTTCTACGTTTTCTGGGAGGTCGGGCTGGTGCCAATGTTCCTGCTCATCGGCGTGTGGGGTGGAGCGCGGCGGGAGTACGCGGCCATCAAGTTCTTCCTCTATACGTTGGTAGGCAGCGTGGCGATGCTGTTGGCGATCATCGGCGTCTATTTCAACACTGGTACCTTTGACATCCTCAAGGCAGCGGAGATAGGACCTTTCAGCGATCCCGCGCAATGGACGGCGGCTTGCATGGCGTTCTGGGCCTTTTTCATCGCCTTCGCCATCAAGGTGCCCTCTTTCCCCCTCCACACCTGGCTGCCGGACGCCCACACCGAAGCGCCGACGGCGGGCAGCGTCATCCTGGCAGGCATCTTGCTGAAACTGGGGGCCTACGGGCTGATCCGTATCGCGTTGCCGCTTTTCCCGGGGCCGTTCCATTACTTTGTCGTGCAGGTGCCGATTATCCCCGTCATAGCCGTCATAAGCATCACCTACGGGGCAATGGTCTGCATGGCCCAATGGGACCTCAAGCGACTGATCGCTTACTCCTCGGTGGCACACATGGGCTACGTCACGTTGGGAATCGCCGCGGCCGCAGCCGGCATCGGGGGGATAGCGAACAGTCAGGAAGCCTTCAACGCGGCCGCGTCAGGGCTCAACGGCGCGGCGTTCCAGATGTTCGCTCACGGCATCATCACCGGCGGACTGTTTTTCCTGGTCGGCATCATCTACGAGCGAGCCCACACCCGCGACCTGAAAGCCTTCGGTGGGCTGGGCAGTCAGATTCCCTACTACTATGGAATCACCCTGGTGACCAGCTTTGCCTCGCTGGGGCTGCCAGGGCTGGCCGGCTTCTGGAGCGAGTTCTTTGTTTTTCGGAGCACGGTGTTCTTCATCCCTGTCGCGGCTTTCATTGGCGTGCTGGGCGTGGTCTTCACCGCAGCCTACATCCTGTGGAAGATCGTGCAGTATGTCTTTCTGGGCGAGCTCGACAAGGAGAAGTGGGGCAAGCTGCCCGACATGGAATGGTGGGAGAAGGTGACCGTATGGCCGCTGGTGGTGATCATGGTCTTCCTCGGTTTCTATCCTACTCCCTTGCTTGATATGTTCAACCACGCGCTGACGGCCTTGCTGAATAATTTGCCATAGGGAGGACGACGTTGGATCTGGAACCGACACTCACACTAGGGCAGACGCTGGTGCTGCTTGCGCCGGAATTACTGCTCCTCCTTGCGGGTCTGCTCATCCTGGGACTGGATGCGTTCTCCCCGCGCGATGAGGAGAAAAAATGGCTGCCGCTAGCCACACTGACGGGGTTGGCTGTCGCGCTGATCGCCACGATTATGCTCTGGGGTAATAACACGCGGGTGCTATCTGTGCTCTCTTGTGATTCCTTCGCCCTGATGGTTAAAATGATCGCGCTGGTGGCGATGGGTATCATAGTTCTTGCTTCTGATGCCTACATGCGAGCCCGCAGCCGCTATCGAGGCGAGTTCTACGCCCTGTTGCTCTTTGCCACCTTGACGATATGTCTGCTGGGCGCGGCGACCAATCTGATTATGATCTTTTTGGCTTTCGATTTCCTCAGCATCACTTCCTACATCCTCACAGGCTACCTGCGCGATGATAGGCGCTCGACCGAGGCAGCCCTCAAGTACTTTTTGTACGGTGCGGCTGTGTCGGCCACAATGCTCTACGGTATGTCCTGGTTCTACGGGCTGACCGGATCTACGGACTTGAACGGTATCGCGGCGGTTCTGATGGGAGAGGGGAGTGTTCTGCGCCCTGTTGTTCTCCCGGCGCTGATCTTTATGGCAGCGGGATTTGCCTTCAAGATAGGAGCTGCGCCATTTCATCAGTGGGCGCCAGATGCCTACGAGGGCGCGCCGACTCCCGTCACGGCGTTTCTCTCAGTGAGTCCCAAGATCGCCGGTTTCGCCGTCATCCTGCGGGTGCTGTTGACTGCGTTGCCGGTGGATGGCCTGACAGATCTGGCCGCGGACTGGCGCGCACTGTTGGTAGCGATATCGGCGCTCACGATGACGGTCGGCAACCTGGTGGCGTTGTGGCAGACGAATATCAAGCGACTGTTGGCCTACTCCAGCATCGCCCAGGCCGGGTACATTCTCATCGGCGTGGTCGCGGCTTCTCCGCTGGGGGTGACAGCGGTGCTGCTCTATCTGGCTGCCTACACGGTGACCAACCTGGGGGCCTTTGCCGTGGTCATCGCCTTCTCCAATCAGACCGGCTCCGATGACATCGAGGATTACGCCGGGCTGCACAAGCGGGCGCCAGGGCTGGCCTTGATCATGATCGTGTGTTTGCTTTCGTTGGCCGGCATCCCTCCCACGGCCGGTTTCATCGGCAAGCTGTGGCTGTTCTCCGCGGCGCTTGAGGAGGGCTTGCTCATGTTAGCCGCCGTCGGCGTGATCAACAGCGTCATCTCCCTCTCCTATTATTGGAAAGTGATGCGCGCTATGTACTTTGCTCCGCCACAGACGGAGGAGCAACTAACTACTTCACCGGCGCTGGCGGTCGGGTTGGGAGTGGCGATGGTGGGCGTGTTCCTCGTCGGCATCTTCCCCGGCATATTCCTGCCGCTGCTCCAGGCGGCCGCACAGACCTTTTTCGCAGGATGATAGGGAGAATTTGATTGATTTTTGTCAAGACCTATGTTGTAATCGCCAGGCAGCAGGAACGGGGGCGAGGAATGTCGAATAAGCAAGACAGATGGGAAGGTATCGCCTGGATGCTGGCCATCAGCGCTCAGGGGGGGCTGATGGTCGCCCTGCCGGTGGTGGGTGGGCTGGCGCTGGGGTATTGGTTAGATATACAGTTCGGCACCCTGCCTTGGATCACGCTGATACTGACTCTGATCGGGGCAATGAGCGGGCCGGTCTTGCTACATCGCTGGGCGCTCTCGGCAGTGAAGCGGCGAATGGAAGGCAAAGAGGACAAGGAGATCTCCTGAGATGGAATTTCGGGCAATCCTTAAGTCACGCCGGGGCCGACTAGGGCTCTTGGTTGTCATACTGGCAGTATCCTTTTTGTGTGGATTAGGGGTGTTGCGAGGGGAAGAGTTGCCCCATATCTCGCTGGCTGCTGAGGAGATCCCATTGCCCTTCTCAGTCCCTCTTTTCGGCAATCACATTCCCAATACGCTGCCGGCGACCTGGCTGACCATGTTGGTCTTAATCGGGATTGGCTTTGCTTACTACCGCGCCCAGCGCAAGGAGGGACCACCCTCTCGCTTTCAAGTTGCGGTTGAGACCGTGATAGAAGGCATGCTCAGTTTCATGGAGAGCGTAGGGGAGCACGTCCATCTCTTCTTTCCCCTGGTCGCGACCTTTTTCCTGTTCATCGCCATCTCTAACTGGTGTGGCATTTTGCCGGGCTTCGGTTCCATTGGTGTGTGGGAGGAGCACCACGGCGAGGCTGTGCTGATTCCCTTCTTCCGCTCGGCCAATGCCCACCTCAGCACGACGCTGGCGTTGGCTATCGTGTCGGTGGTCGCCACTCACTATTATGGTTTCAAGGTGTTGGGGGTCTCCTACTCGAGTCGGTTTATCAACTTCAAAGCCTCGTCTCCCAAACCCTCTCCTCCCCCTGCTGACCAGAAGGGCTTTCAGGTTTTGTTGCAAAGGATCGTCCCCAAGTTCGCCCGAGGCATAGAGGTGGCGGTCAATGGCATCGTTGGCCTGTTGGAGATCATCCTGGAATCACTCAAAGTCCTTCCCTTCTCCTTCCGTCTCTTCGGCAATATCTTTGCTGGTGAAGTGCTGCTCTTCGTAGTCAGCTACCTGTTCGCTTTCGTCTTCCCTGTCATTTTCTTGGGACTGGAGATCTTTGTCGGCCTTATTCAGGCGTTTATCTTCTCAATGCTTACGTTGGTCTTTATGTCCGTGGCGACGACTCACCACGGCCCCGATGGATCACATTAAATATGAAGAAAGGGGGGATTCTATGTGGCCTCAGGATTACTACTCCATTACCCAGACCGCTACCGCGCTTACCATCATGTTGGGAGTGATAGTTCCTGCCTTCTCCATTGGATGGATCGGTAGCAAGGCAATGGAAGCTATCGGGCGCAACCCGGAGGCAAGCGGAGGCATCATGACCAGTATGATCCTGGTCGCCGCCCTGGCGGAAGCGATCGCCATCTACGCTCTGGTCGTGGCGCTGGCGATCAAGTTCGTGCCGGTCCCAGGCTTGGAGGCCTTGCCCAGCCTGGTGCCGTAGTGTAGTATATATAACAACAAAAGGAGTCGAGCCTTGAGCGAAGTACTGGAGGGGCTGGGCATTAATGGTCCATTCCTGTTGGCTCAAATCATCAATTTCCTCTTCCTTTTCGGTGTGTTGAGCGTTTTTCTCTGGAAGCCGGTGATGCGGCGGTTAGACGAACGCCGCCAGATGCTGCAAAAGGAAAAGGAGGACGCCGCTGCTCTGGCAGAGGCCCGCGCCAGCATCGAAGCCGAACGAGAGCGCACGCTCGAGGAAGCCCGTGCAGAGGCGCAGAAAATCCTTGCCCAGGCACAGGATCAGGCCAAAGCTCTGGCCGAACAGATGGCTCAGGAAGCGCGCCAGGAGGCAAAAAGTATACTGGCCGGGGCCCGCCAGGCGGCCGAGGAGGAGCGCAACCACATCCTGGGCGAGATGCGAGGGCAGATCACATCTCTGGCCATCGCGGCTGCCCAGAAAATCATCGGTGAGACGCTGGACGAGCGGCGCCAGCAGGCGTTGGTCGAATCCTTCTTCAGCGGCATCCGCGCCGGCCGGGTAGAGGTGTTGCCAGAAGGAGCCGAGGTCGGTCCGGCCGGTGCGCCGGTCACAGTCACCAGTGCGCTGCCGCTGACCGAGGAACAGCAGGCCACCATCAGACGCGACCTGGCCTCTCGCATGGGAGCCGAAAGCGAAGTAGCCTTCCGGGTGGATCCACAGATTCTAGGGGGGCTGGTGGTGCGCGTGGGCGATCGAGTGGTGGACGGCAGCGTCGTTGCGCAACTGGAGCAGCTACACCAGTCGTTGACCTAGACGGTTGCGAGATCGAGAGGCGTTGGGAGTAGTCCGCACCGGTGTGCGGGCTACTCTTGTGTGTCTGTTGAAGATGCTCCTTTACCCTTACCCTTCCACCCGAGCGGAGGTATAATCAGATATGCCTGCTAGCTGCAGAGCCTGGTCGGAGCTAAGTGTAGGGTTCGGAACAGCGGGGCAGAGAATAGTGCAACTGAGTCATCTGATTAAAGCCCTACCCACTGTCCTTGGTCGGACCGGCGGCGATGTCGAGGTACACTCCATCGCCGCCGATTCGCGGTGCGTGTGCCCCGGCGACCTCTTCGTCGCTATTCCCGGTGTCTATGTGGATGGTCACCGCTTTGTCCCGGATGCTCTGGCGGCTGGGGCTGTGGCCGTCGTGGGTGAGCAGGATCCGTCGGCGCTCTCCATTCCCGCCGATATTCCTTATGTTCAAGTCCCCAATGCACGAGAAGCCTGGGGTTGGCTGTGCGCTGCTTGGCACAATTTCCCCGCCCGTAAGATGACGCTGATCGGTGTGACCGGGACGGATGGCAAGACTACGACGGTCAATCTGATCTATCACATTCTGCGGGCTGCTGGTCTCGAAGCCGGGATGATCAGCACGGTCAATGCTCGGATCGGAGACGAAGAGAGCGACACCGGGCTGCATACCACGACCCCCGATCCGCCCGATGTGCAACGCTATTTGGCCCGCATGGTGGCAGCCGGTGTGACTCACGCAGTCCTGGAGGTCACCTCCCACGGACTGGCTCAACATCGTGTAGCGGGCTGTGATTTCGATGTGGCAGTGGTGACCAACATCACGCATGAGCACCTGGATGCCCATGGCTCGCTGGCGGCCTACCAGCAGGCCAAGGCTCGGCTGTTTGAGGGGTTGGGTGGGGCTTTCCAGAAGCCCGGCGTGACCAAGACGGCCATCCTCAATCGGGACGATGATTCCTTTCACTATCTAAGCTCCATCCCGGTGGAGCGGCGCTTGCTTTATGCCCTGGAGGGAAGTGGAGATGTGACCGCTCGTGATGTTTGTCTGGCGTCAGATCGCACGCGGTTCACATTGCAAACGCCGATAGGGTCCATGGAGATAGAAACCCCACTGGTGGGCGCATACAATGTCAGCAATGTGCTGGCGGCCGCCGCTACGGGCGTTGCGTTGGGTCTCGGTCTGGATGTCATTCGAGAGGGTGTGGCCGCCGTGCAGAGCATACCCGGCCGTATGGAGCGGATTGTCGGCGGCAAGGGACAGGATTTCCTGGCTATCGTGGATTTCGCCCATACCCCCAATGCTCTCCAGCGAGCCTTGGAGACGGCCAGGACGATGACCGTCGGGGAGGGGCGGGTGATCGTCGTATTTGGTTGCGCCGGGTTGCGGGACCGGGAAAAGCGCACGATGATGGGCCGGATTGCCGGTGAGTTGGCCGATGTGGTCATCATCACGGCGGAGGACCCTCGCACTGAGAACCTGGACGAGATTATGGCGCAAAGTGTGGCGGCTGCTGTGGAAAATGGCAAGCAAGTGGGGGAGAATCTATGGGCAATTCGTGATCGGGGCCGGGCGATATGGTGGGCCTGCCAGATGGCGCGGATGGGGGACGTAGTAATCGCCTGCGGAAAGGGACATGAACAGAGTATGTGTTTCGGCGAAGTCGAGTATCCCTGGGACGATCGAGAGGCGATGCGGCGGGCATTGCGGGGGGAGGTGTTGGATACGTTGCCCACAGCCAAAGAGTGATAAAAATGAGAATGGCAGGGCACCCTCCCCAGGCCCCGCATTTATGCAAGGTCTGGGGAGTATGCCTATGGGACGCGATTCATCCGCCGCCACCCGACTACTTTTTGGAGTAGAGTGATGCCGATTGTGGAAACTGTGTCAGGACCGGTATTCTATCGCTACTATGAGGGGCCGACGGAAATCCCCCCTTTTGTGCTCATCCACGGGGCCGGCGGCAGCCGATTGAACTGGCCTGCCGAGATACGGCGATTCTCGGGGGCCGCCGTCTACACGCTCGATCTACCGGGGCATGGCCTGGCCGGCGGAGCGGGTTGCACGACGGTCGCCGCGTATGGGGAGGCGCTACGGGCGTTTTTGACCGCTGTAGACGCGCCGCCGGTCGTGCTCGTCGGCCATTCAATGGGGGGCGCGATTGCGATGACGGTGGCGTTGGAGGCTCCAGAGCGGGTCGCGGCGCTGGTGCTGGTGGCCACAGGAGCCAGGTTGCGGGTGGCCCCGGCTATTTTGGAGATAATCCGCGACGACTTTGCCCGCGCGGCTGCGCTGATCAACCAACTAGCCTGGTCGCCCGATACGCCACCAGCTCTGGTGCGCCAGGGCGAGCAGGCATTCTTGCAAAATTCTCCCCAGGTGCTGTGGGGCGATTTCGTTGCTTGTGATCACTTCGATGTCCGCGAGCGTCTGATGGAGATTGCTGTACCCACTCTGGTCATCGGGGGTACGGATGACCGCCTCACTCCACTCAAGTACGCTCAATACCTGGAGACACATATTCCTGATGCCCGGTTGGAGGTTATCGCGGGGGGCGGTCATATGGTGGCGCTGGAGCGCCCAGTGGAAGTCGCGGGGATTATCCGCGTGCATCTGCCGTGGCTGTGTGGCTGAAAGGCGAAAACGTTCGGAGCCTGGCTAAAACCTGTGAAAGTTAGGTTTGGCTACACTCAAATGGCTTGTAGCGAATCTTCTCTTGCCGGTTTCCTATGATGCCATGTTTATCCGTGATAGGAGGGGATATGTCTCTTCGAAATGTGCGGTCGGTTGGACTTTTGAGGATTCTCCTGGGGGTGACATTGGGAGTCGGATTGGCGGTGGTCATGACGGTGCTGTTTCATTGGGCTGCTCCTACAGCCGTGGCGTTTGAAGTTCTCCCCGAGGCGGTGCC
>CAZXVB010000008.1:0-18738 GCA_964643875.1 uncultured Anaerolineales bacterium
GCCTAGAAAGGCTGTCCTACATCGGCCCGTGGGATAGGCTTTCTAGCCTGTCAGCAGCCTGGAAAGGCTGCCTCGCCACCAAAATTCTCAAGTACTGAATATGGATTGGTGTATGATGTACAAGGTAGTCGTCGAAAAGGGGTATCTCAATTTTAGCGCTTCGCATTTTATTTCCTACATGGGGAAGTGTGAGCGACTGCACGGCCATAACTACGGCGTTTCGGTGACATTGGAAGGCGAATTGACACCGGATGCCTACGTGTTCGACTTTGTGATTCTCAAACGCATCGCCCGGCAGGTCTGTGACGAACTCGATCATCACTTCCTCCTGCCGGAGCGGAGTGCAGCGCTGGACGTGCGCGAGCGGGAGGCGGAGTGGGAGATCCGTTTCGAGGACCGCCGCTACATCCTGCCGGCCGCTGACGTGCTCACCCTGCCGGTGGACAACATCACTGCCGAACGCCTGGCCGAATACATCTGGCAACGGATCGCCGCCGCCTTGCAGGCTTACGACACATCCCACCTGCAAGCGATGACGGTCGGCGTGGAGGAAGCCCCCGGCCAGACGGCCTTCTATCGGAACACACTATCATCATAGGAGATGTCATTGTGCCTGAATACCTTTTCGTGACCGGTACGCTAGCGGCCGATGCGTTGGCCAATACCCTGGAGCATATGGAACCGGATTTCGATTACGAGATTGCCGTCCTGGGTATCTCGGTCGCCGCCCTGATGAACGCCCCTTGGATCGCTCGTAAACTGGAAAGCGCCCGTGAATGCCGTCAGGTGATGATCTCCGGATGGTGCCAGGGAGACTTACGGATCGTCGAGGAAAAAGTCGGCGTCCCGGTGATCCGAGGGCCAAAGGATCTGAAAGACTTGCCGGTCTACTTTGGGCAGGAACGGGTCCGGGAAGGATACGGAGCGTATCACACCCGGATCCTGGCCGAAATCGTGGATGCCTACCGTATGCCTTGGGAAGAGATTCTGGCTCAGGCCGAGTACTACCGGGCCAATGGGGCCGACATTATTGACCTGGGATGTCCGGTGGGGACAGAAGCCGGGTTCCCCGGCGTGGGAAACGTCGTGGCGGCCCTGAAGGAACGCGGCTTTACCGTTAGCCTGGATACTTTCCACCATGCGACCATTATGGAGGCGGACGCCGCCGGGATGGACCTGCTGTTGAGCATCAATGCCACCAATATCGAGCTGGCCCCTCGGCTGCACTGCAAAGTGGTGGTGATCCCGGACTTCGATCAGGGGTTGGATTCACTGGATCGCAACATTGCCCAACTGGAAGCGTGGGGCGTGCCCTATGTGATTGATCCGATTCTGCGCCCGATTAACTTTGGATTCACCGAGTCCCTGTGTCATTTTCGAGAAGTGCGACAGCGCTACCCTGATGCGGAGATGTTGATGGGGCTGGGGAATCTGACCGAGTTGACCGACGCCGACACCATCGGCATCAATGCACTGATGGCCGGCGTTGCCGCAGAACTGCACATAGACTATGTGCTGACGACCGAGGTAATCCATTGGGCCAAGGGAGCCGTGCGGGAGTTCGACCTGGCCCGCAAGTTGATGTATTACGCCCACCAGAACGGTATCCTGCCCAAGCACGTAGACGACAGCCTGTTGACGATCAAAGATCCGCCCTATACAACGTATGACGAGGCGGAATTGCGGCATATGCAGTCCCAGATCAGAGACCGCAACTTTCGTATCTTCACCGACGAGCGACAGATTTACGTATTCAACCGCGACCTGTTCGTCACCGGCACCGATCCGGGGGAAATCTTTGCCCGTCTGGGCGTGACGGAAGGGGCGCATGCCTTCTACCTGGGGCGCGAGTTGGAACGCGCCGCTCTGGCCGTTCAACTGGGCAAGCGGTATGTACAGGAAACCCCCCTCCGATGGGGGTATTTGAGCCAGCAGGAGTAGAAGTTTACCGATTGACATACGCTCAAGCCGAATCCGCGATTCGGCAGCCATTTTGCTCGTAAAACGCTCGGGGCTGTTCAGTGTCTCCTGTCCAAACTCCGACTAGAGAGGATGCTTCACGATGATCTTCGAAACGATTCTTTCGACCGTAGATACCTCCGGGATGCCCAACTTCGCTCCGATGGGCGTGATTTGGGGAGAAGCAGTGATGACCGTGCGGCCGTTCACCAACACGACCACGTACCGCAATTTGGCAATGACCGGGGTCGCTGTAGCCAATGTGACCGATTGCGTGTTGGATTTTGTCCACAGTGCCCTTTCTGACGTACAACTTCCCCACTTCCCGGCCCGGAAAGTACCGGCCATGGTGCTTCAGAATGTTTGCTCTTGGTTCGAGTTGCGGGTGATGCGTATCGAGGAGGAAAACGGGGAAAATGGTGAAAACATCGAACGGGCCAGTGTTTATTGCCGGGTCGTGGAGCGGGGGCGACAACGGGACTTCGTGGGCTTCAATCGAGGACAGGCGGCAGTGATCGAGGCGGCGATCCTGGCGACCCGCCTCCATTTGTACAACTGGGAGGAAGTCCGTTCCGCCTTACAGCGGTACCGCCAAGTCGTCGCCAAAACAGGCGGAACGGATGAATCGGAGGCAATGACGTACCTGGAAAATTACGTGAAGAGGTGGTTCTTTGCAAACCAAGCAGCAACGGGAACGAAAGTGGGAACAAGTGCGGGTTGAATCCGCTGCCCGACTGCATATGGGATTCATAGACCTGCATGGTGGCCTGGGGCGGCGGTTTGGTAGCATCGGCGTCGCATTGGAGCATCCAAAGCTGATTCTGGAAGCGACGCTAGCCGAGAATTTGCGGAGTGAGGGGCCGGATGGCGAACGAGCAGAAGAGTTTGCCCGCCGTTTCTATGCTCACTATCAGCCTAGCCTTCCCTCTCCGGCCATACGAGCACACATCCGAGTCATTGAGGCCATCCCGCTCCACCAAGGGCTAGGCTCTGGAACCCAACTGGCCTTGGCCGTGGGCACTGCCCTGGCGCGACTGCACGGCATCGAGGCCGATCCGTTCGAACTGGCTCAGGTGATGGAACGGGGGCGGCGATCCAGCATCGGCATCGGCGCTTTCCAACAAGGGGGCTTTCTGCTGGATGGAGGGCGCAGGCTGGCGGGCACGCAACCTGCTCCCATCCTGGTGCGGCGCGACTTGCCCTCGGACTGGCTGTTCGTCATCGTACAGCCGCCGGCCACACCGGGCTTGAGCGGTACCCAGGAAGACCGGGCCTTCGTCAATTTACCGTTGCCACCGGAAGAGGCGGTGGGACGCCTGGCCCGGCTGGTGATGATGCAAATGTTACCGGCCCTGGTTGAGGAGGACATTGTTACCTTTGGCGCTGCGCTGACAGAGGTCCAACGCTTGGTGGGGGATAGTTTCACCCCGGTCCAGGGGGGAAGATTTGCCAACCCCCTTTCGGCTCAACTGATCAGCGATCTACTGGAATACGGAGCGCTGGGGGCCGGTCAGAGCTCGTGGGGGCCGACAGTTTATGGCCTTGTCAAGGGAGAGAAGGCTGCCCAGGCATTGGCGGAACAGATTCGGGTCTCCTCGGCTTTGTCTTCTTCTTCGTTTTCTTCGTTGGAACCGGCCACGGTCTATTGCGTCCCGGCTTCCAACCACGGTGCCCGAATCACAGAGACGGAGCGTAAAGTGTGAGAGGGGTTGGGATCGATCCGGGGACGATCAGCTTCGATCTCTGTGGACTGGATGGCGAGCAGGTGATTCTGGATGAAAGCATCCCCACCGCAGAAGTCGTCGCCAACCCCCTTACCCTGGTGAATCGCCTGGCGTCCATCGCCCCGGTGGATCGGATTGTGGGGCCTTCGGGTTATGGAGCACCATGGGTCCCCTTATCCAAAGCCGGGGAGCACACGCTGAATTGTGTGCTGCTAGGTGGAAATCGGGGACAGGGGCGGCAAAAGAAACCGGGAGACACCATCATTGGTGGGATGCGGCGTTTGCTCCAGGTCCTCCGCGAAACCGACCTGCCGATCTTGCTGGCGCCGGCCATCATCCATCTGCCTACGGTGCCGGCCTATCGCAAGGTCAACCGGATTGACATGGGCACGGCCGATAAATTGTGCGCCGTTGCCCTGAGCGTCTATGATCAGGCGCGTCATTTCAACATTTCATATGGAGAAACATCGTTTATCCACGTCGAGGTAGGGGGGGCTTTCACCGCTATCATCGCGGTAGAGGATGGAAAAGTAGTGGATGGAATCGGCGGCAGCGCCGGGCCGCTGGGGTATCGCGCCTTGGGGGGTATGGACGGCGAGTTGGCCTATCTATTGATGGACTTCCCCAAGGGGACGCTCTGCTCCGGCGGAGTCGCCGACATCGCCGGACGACCGCAGGCCACGCCAGAACGATTGGCGGCTGTGGACGACCCACAAAGTCGGGTGGCCTGGGAGGCATTCTTCGAGAGTTTGGTCAAGGGAGTGGCGGCTGAAATGACGGTCGTCACCGCGCCCCGGGAAATCCTGCTTTCGGGGCGGCTGTGCCGCATTCCCGCCCTGTACCGGCAGATCGCCGAGCGACTATCGGTATTGGCCCCCGTCCGCCGTGTCTCCGGGTTCGACCAAGTGACTGCGGCTAAAAGGGCTGCCCAGGGAGCAGCCCTGATTGCCGAGGGATTGGCCGGCGGTGTACACGCCGACCTGGTGGACGCAATGCGTCTCAGAGAAGCTAGAGGAACTGTACTGGATCATCTGTACGTCCGCAGCGCCGACGACTTGCGTCAGCGGTATATCGAATGCGCCGCACCTGTGGAGGAGTGACAGAATGTACATCAACGGAGTCGAGATCGAGGACACCTTTGCCGAAGCGTTCAAAATGCGGGCCGCGCGGCTGATCATCACCGCCGTAAACGAGCAGTGGGCGATGACGGCCGCCCAGGTGACCACCGGGTTTGCCACATCGGTGATCGCCTGTGGCTGTGAAGCCGGGATAGAGGCACTGCTTCCGCCGGACAAAACGCCCGATGGACGGCCCGGCGTCAGTGTGCTCATCTTTACGATAGGGCCAAAAGGGTTGGAGGATCAACTCCTGCGACGGGTAGGACAATGTGTAATGACCTGCCCGACCACAGCCTGTTTCAATGGATTGGAAAGCGAGACCCGCATCAAAGTCGGGGGAGCGTTGCGTTACTTCGGCAATGGATTTCAGATCAGCAAACAATTGGATGGCAAGCGCTACTGGCGCATCCCGGTGATGGAGGGAGAGTTCCTGGTGGAGGAAAGCTTCGGCATACAGAAAGCCGTTGGCGGCGGAAACTTTTTGATCCTGGCTGAGACGCCGCAGACAGCCCTGGAAGCAGCCGAACGCGCCGTGGAGGCCATCCATTCCTTGCGGGGGGTGATTATGCCCTTCCCCGGCGGGATCGTGCGCAGCGGCAGTCAGGTGGGATCGAAATACAAGTTCCTCCGCGCTTCAACCAATGTAGCCTATTGTCCGCTGCTGCGTACGCAGGTCGAAACGGCGCTCCCGGAGGAAGTCAATGCAGTCTATGAAATCGTGCTGGATGGACTGGACGAAGAAGCCGTCCGGGCGGCTATGCGGGTAGGGATCGAGGCGGCTTGTCTGCCGGGGGTAGTGCGCATCTCGGCCGGCAACTACGGGGGATCGTTGGGGCCGTTCCATTTCCACTTGCAGGAAATCCTGGGAACACAAACTCCCGTGGATGCCGAGTAGTCAATAGGTTCCCTGGCACACCATCAGGGACGAAAATGGTCAGCGCAAGTGCACGAATACGAAAGACTCCCATGCGTGCATTCGTTGGCTATTCGAGGGCTATTCGAAGGCTTCATTACCCGAGACGCTTTTTCTGGGACGCAGATTAACGCAGAAAAACACAGATTTTCTTGGGTTTTCGGCGCGAATCGCTTCAAATCCGGTCAAATCAGCGTCAATCTGCGATGAATCTGCCTCATCTGCGTTCAGATGTCGGGTAGTGAATTCGAAGGCTAGTTACTACTCAGGCCGACGGTTGAAACCGCGTCTGAGGAGCTAAAGCTGGCTGTCCACCTGATCGAGTAAGGTCAAACTGATCTTGAAGACAAGGAGGTTGACTTGGGCTGTATAGCATGTATCGCTTCTATGCAGGACGAAGCGACAACGGATGTCGTCACATTGCGGTTGCGGACAGAGTATGCCCGCTCCACCATCCCCATTGAGGCGGACAGCATCCGCCCCGACCTGTTCGTCGAGCGGAACTACCTCGAAATAGAGGCCCTACCGGCCCTCTACGGACGCCGCCGGGTCACCCTGGGCGACCTGTTCGAAGTGGACGGGGCCTACTCGGACCACATCATCGTGCGTGGCGTGACCGGTCGCCTCGACAGCTTGCGCCATATCAAACGGATCGGCCAGGGGATGCGCCATGGGCAGATCGTCGTGTACGGGGACGTCGGTGCGCACGCAGGCGCCGAGATGGCCGGTGGGGAGATCGTGATCCACGGAACCGTGGGGGCCTGGGCCGGCGCACAGATGTCCGGAGGGATCATCCGGGTGGACGGCGACGCCGGTCCAATGCTCGGCGCTGCCTATCCCGGCGAACTGCGAGGGATGCGCGGCGGAGCAATCTTTGTCTGTGGTAATGTCGGTCCCCGGGCCGGGGAGCGTATGCGCCGAGGGATGATCGTCGTGGGAGGCAACGCCGGACCCTTCAGCGGTGTCCGTATGATCGCCGGCTCCCTGTTCGTGTGCGGCACATTGGGTCCCCGGGCCGGCGCCGGCATGAAACGGGGTACTATCGTCACTTTGAAAGGGCCAGAGGGCGCGTTACTGCCTACCTTCCGTGAGGCAGGTGTATTCCCCTTTACCTTCTTACGCCTCTACCTGCGAAGGCTCCGAGAATACGAGTGTAAATTGCCGATCTACGATGCCCACATCACGGGCGCGTACCATCGCTATACCGGCGATATCACCACATTGGGAAAAGGAGAAATCTTAATCTATGCCGAGCATTAACACACAGAGCGCAAAGATCGTTCAGCGTATGATCGCAGACGCCGAAACACTGAATGTGCTGGTGCACCGATTACCCAATGGCACGACGGTATTGGATGCCGGCGTAGAGACTCCCGGCTCATTGGAGGCCGGGCGGCGGTTCGCCGAGGTTTGTCTGGGGGGACTGGGAAGCATCGCTTTCGATTTCATCCGCTGGGACTCGCTGGAGATTCCCGGTGTTACTGTGACGGTGAACGATCCTCCCCTCGCCTGTATGGCCTCCCAATACGCCGGTTGGGCCATTCAGAGAGATTCTTTCTTCGCAATGGGGTCCGGGCCGGCGCGAGCACTCTATGGCGGCGAGGCCCTTTTCGAACAGCTCTCCTATCGAGACTCGGCGGATGTGGCCGTGTTGGCGCTGGAGAGCCGTGCATTGCCCACCCCGGACGTAGCAGACTGGATTGCGGAAAAATGCCGAGTAGGCCCGGAACAGCTCTACCTGTTAGTGGCCCCCACGGCCAGCCTGGTCGGATCAGTGCAGGTGGCCGCGCGGGTCGTGGAGACCGGCCTCCATAAGATGACGAAGCTGGGCTTCGACTTCCAGACGGTGCTCGCCGGGGTCGGTACGTGCCCCCTGGCCCCCATTGCCGCCGATGACTTGCAGGCTATCGGCCGAACCAACGACACTGTACTGTACGGCGGTCAGGTATGGTACACAGTGCAAGCCGAAGACGCGGCCATCGCCTCGCTGATCGAACGGCTGCCCTCCTCGGTATCCCGAGACTACGGCACGCCCTTTTACGAACTGTTTCAGCGATACGGCGGCGACTTTTACCAGATCGATCCATTGCTCTTCAGCCCGGCAGAAATCTACATCAACAATGTCGTCAGTGGACGTACGTTCCACGCCGGGAGTCGAGACGCCGCGATGATCCAGAAGGTGCTGTTGGCGTGAACAGAAACCCCAGGTGCGGGATTCTGGGCCGACCGGGTGGATGGCACACGACAGCCCTGCAAACCGCTTTGTATCGCTGCGGCATCTCGGCCCCTTGTCTTCCCATTTCGCGTCTCACCGCCGGTGTGGGCTTGCGCCCTTGGCTGACCGCTCCCAACGCTGGAAACGACGCTGAAGACGGCGATCTGGCGCGTTATGACGTGCTCTTCGTGCGCACCATCCCCGGCGGCTCCCTGGAACAGATCATCTTTCGGGTGGACGCTCTTCACCGGTTGGAAAATGCCGGTGTGCGCGTCGTTAATTCAGCCACGGCCATCGAGCGCAGCGTGGACAAGTACTACACCTCGACGTTGCTGGAGGATGCCGGCCTGCCGACCCCGCGCACCGTGGTGACCGAACAGTTCGATCAGGCCATGGCCGCTTTCGAGGCCTTGGGGAGCGACGTGGTTGTCAAGCCCCTGTTTGGGTCTGAGGGGCGGGGTATGGTGCGCATCACTGACGCCGATACCGCCTATCGGGTCTTTCGAGCGTTGGAACTGGGGCGCTATGTGTACTATCTGCAAGAATTCGTGCCCCACGGCTGCGAGGACATCCGTCTGTTTGTCATCGGGACAGAGGTCGTGGCGGCGATGACGCGCCAGGGTACGAATTGGAAGACGAACGTGGCCCAGGGCGCTTCCGTCGCCCCGTTGGAGCCTTCCCCGGAGTTGCAGGCGTTTGCGCTGCGGGCTGCTCAGGCCGTGGGGGCCGATTACGCCGGTGTAGACATCTTGCCCATCGTTGGGGGCGGCTATACCGTCGTCGAGGTCAACGGCATTCCCGGCTGGCGGGGCCTTCAACGGGCGACCGGTGTGGATGTGGCTGAGCGATTGGTCGTCTACGCCCTGGGTGCGGAGAGTGGTGCGTGACCGACTGGGAACAAGGACTTTGGCGCATCGGATGGGCCGCCCAACTGGCCGCTTCCCTGGAAGTGATGGCCGACAAGCCGGGTAACGTGAGCTGGGGCCGGGATTTTGGCGACGTCCGTTTCGTGGATTTCGCCGCCAGCGCCATCGCCATTGGCCCGGCGATGCAGGCCGCGCCCCACGTCCCCGTGGGCGTTACGATCTGGCGAGCCGTAAACGATACCCGTCGGTTTGTATCCACCAATACCAACCTGGGTGTCATCCTGCTGTTGGCCCCGCTGGCGAAGGCCGCTGGCCATGCCCCTTTTGAAAGATTGCAGGATGCCGTGCACGACGTGCTCCAGAGCCTGTCGGTGGAGGATGCCCGCCGGACCTATGCCGCCATCCGCCGGTCCGCCCCCGGCGGCCTGGGGAAGGCCGACCGGTACGATGTGCGACAGGGAGACCCCGGTGTAACCTTGTTGGAGGCCATGCGGGTCGCCCAACATCGAGACGTCATCGCACGTGAATATGTGACCGACTTCGCGCTCACCTTCGAGACCGGCTACCCCGCCCTGACCCGCTTCTGGGCCGCCGGTTATCGCCTGCGCGACGCCGTGATTCAAACGGCACTGACCCTGCTCGCTCAAGAGCCGGACACCCTGATCGCCCGCAAGGAGGGCTGGCAGACAGCCGAGGCGGTCTCCCGACAAGCCCAACGGGTCTTGCAGGCTGGTGGGGCTTTTTCCGATGCCGGGCGTCGGGCGCTGCGCGATTTCGATGCCTCACTACGGGGTGACCGTCATCGTCTCAACCCCGGCGCCACTGCGGACCTGGTCACGGCCTCTCTGTTCCTCCTCATCTTACGGGAGATGGAGGACGACGCCTCCCTGTCATGGCCGGACCTGATTGCCCGTTGGTAGAGACAGGGGTAACTACTTCGACAATGTCACATTGACCTCTTTGTTCGCCGAAGGTCTCCTGACCGAGGCGGAACAGCCCTGTTTTAGCCCCAAAGTGGCTCGGTCAGGAGACCTCGCCCAACGTTAAAGGGCAAATCCGGCGTCATTAAGCGAATGTGACATTGTCAAGCTACCTTGGCAAATGAGCTTGGAATGAGCATAGAACCCACCATCATCGAGGGATTCGCCATCGAAACTATCGAAAGGCTGATCTTCACTGTCAAGGGGATCGTCCACCCGCCCGACCGGGTGATCGCCTACCTGCGCTATGCCCCCGATCCGACCGGCGACCGACAGCGGGCGGGCATCCGCTACCGGCGCGTCTACCGATTCGATGAGCAACAGACGATTCTCCAGGCGCGTTTTCCCCATTACGCCCCTCCCCTACCTGATCCCATCCTGGGAATCCCTGTGCAGGCGGTGCCCAGGATGGCGATCCAACGGATCTACGACCCTCGGCAGCGACTGACGGAGATACGGAGCACTGCTCCCGCCGACTCGCTCGAGGCCGACGCCTGCGACCTGATCGAGATGTTGTGCGTCGAGAGCGGCATACCGGTCACTGATCTAGGTATCACCGGTTCACTGCTTCTGGGCCTGCACACCGCTGCCTCTGACTTGGACCTGATCGTCTACGGCATCGCCTCGGCCCGCGTTGTCCATCGGACGCTCCGGCGGCTACTGGACGATCCATCCCCTCAGGCCCCCATACGCCGTCTGGATCGCCGCCAGTTGCGCGACCTCCACGCGACGCATCGCCCGGACACGCCTCTCTCCTTGGAGGAATTTGTCCATCACCAATCACGCAAGGTAAACGAGTTTCGCTTTCGAGAATTAGCGTGTTTCATCCGCTTTGTCCCCACGCCCAACGAAGTCGGGGAGAGGTATGGAGAGCGCCGGTACGCGCCCATCGGCCCGGCGACGGTGCGTGCTCGCGTTACCGACGACCGGTTGGCGATCTTTACCCCGTGTCGGTACGGCGTGGACGGGGCGACGTTGGTGGACGGCACGCCGCTGCCGGACTTGCGGGAGATCGTCTCGTTCCGGGGGCGCTTCAGCGATCAGGCTCGGCGCGGCGAATGGGTCGTCGGGCGGGGGGCCTTGGAGCGCGTGATGGATGGGAGCGGCGCTGACTACTGTCGGCTGGTCGTCGGCGGGCGAGCGGGGGAGTACCTGGCAGCGGAGGTGCAGAATGGATAAAATAGATGCCAAGGCAAAAGTCCTCACGGACATTCTTTCCACGATGAGGGCGGTGCTGGTGGCCTATTCCGGCGGCGTGGACAGCACTTACTTGCTCTGGGCCGCATTGGATGCTCTGGGGCAAGATCGGGTGTTGGCCGTGACTGCCGACGCGCCCATCTTCCCCCGCGCCCTCCAGAAGCAGGCCGCCTGGGTGGCCCACGACCTCGGCGTCCGTCACCGTTTTGAGCCGGTGGCGGTGCTGGAGGATATGGATTTCGTCCGTAATCCGTCCCGGCGTTGCTACTTTTGCAAGCGGGTGATCCTCTCAAAGATGCGCACTGTGGCCCAGGCCGAGGGGCTGGCGTGGATCGTAGAAGGCTCCAACCTGGACGATCAGGACGAATACCGACCGGGTGTCCAGGCGGTGCAGGAATTGGAGATCCGTAGCCCGCTTCAGGAAGCTCGACTGACCAAGGCGGAGATTCGGCAGCTTTCCCGCCGGGCAGGCTTGCCGACGTGGAATCAAGCGGCCCAAACCTGTCTGGCGACCCGCTTTCCCCACGGCCGGCCTATCACGATGGATGGACTGGCGCAGGTGGAGGCTGCTGAGGAAGCATTGCAGGCCTGTCTCGCCGAGATGGTCGCCGAGGGGAAGACGGGGGACGTGCGGGTACGTCACCACGGGGAGATCGCCCGCATCGAAGTTTCGCCTGCGCTGATACCTCTACTGGTCCAGCCAGACCTGGCAGGGCAACTGGTGGACCGCCTCCAGCGGACGGGGTATCGGTACGTGACGCTCGATCTGGCCGGCTACCGGCGGTTTACCCCTATCTCCTTGCCCCATAAGCGGAAGAGGGAGAAGGGAGCGGGATGATAGCGATCCTATTTTCGAGGTTCACTACCCGACATATTGATCGGTAATCCTCCCGCAGGTTTGAAATTACGTCAGTTGCACGTGTATAGCCCCACATCAGGGCACAAAATGCCCCCAAACCGCTTCTGAACCTGCGGGAGGGGCAAAGTGTCAGGTAGTGAGTTTTCGCGGTAACGCCGGAATCCCCATTCCGGCGCTGGCCCCCACCTCCGCTGCCTCCAGGGCAGAAGTGAGAGGATGAGTGAGTGAAATGGAGACGAAACATATGAGCCAACGTTTTCCATTTTCCCAAGGATTGCGCACCTTGCTGGAGAAGGTGCATCGAAACGAGATCGAGGTGGACGAGGCCTTACAGCGTTTGCGAGGTTTCCCCTACGAGGATCTCGGTTTCGCCCGGCTGGACAGTCACCGGGTACTGCGCAAAGGATTCCCGGAGGTAGTCTTCTGCCCCGGCAAGACCGATGAGCAGGTCGTGCAGATCGTGACCCGTATCCGGGAACGAGAGGGGCGGGTCATCGCCGCCCGGGCCACGCCGGATGTTGCGGAGGCCGTCCGACGGGTTGTCCCCGACGCCGTCTACCATGCCGCCGCCCGGATGATCGTCGCTGGCGGACCGCTGCCGCCTGTCGAAGGAGCAGGAACCGTGTTGGTGGTCAGCGCCGGCACGGCTGATATCCCCGTCGCCGCCGAGGCGATGGTCACCGCGCAGACGCTGGGCAGTCCCGTGGAGCATCTCTACGACGTCGGGGTCGCCGGCATTCATCGTTTGCTGGGCAGCCGGGAACAGCTCTTTGCGGCCAACGTGTTGGTCGTTGTAGCCGGGATGGAGGGTGCTCTGGCCAGTGTCGTGGCCGGGCTGGTGGAGCGGCCCGTCGTCGCCGTGCCGACCAGTGTCGGCTATGGGGCCAGCCTCGGCGGTCTGGCGGCACTGTTGACGATGCTCAACAGTTGTGCACCCGGTGTGGGGGTGGTCAACATTGACAACGGGTTCGGCGCCGGCTACCTGGCACACTTGATCAACATATCGCCGCTCCGTGAAAGTACTTAGAGCTTGTCCGAAAAATCGCTACCGTGGCCGCGCACCCCTATGCGCGGCGGACGGCGTAGGGATGCTATCCTACTTCTCGGATAGGCTTTTACTGACCCTCCCACAGGTTCGGATGTGACACAGAAATTCATTACCCGACACACTTTTTATGGGACGCAGATTAACGCAGAAAAACACACAGTACTTTTACAGATTTTACGCTTCCCCCCTGCGAGCGGGGGGGGACTGAGGGGGGGCGGATGCTTTGCAAAAAGTGCAAAATTGCTGGACACGAACCCGGTCAAATCAGCGTCAATCTGCGGTGAATCTGCGTCATCTGCGTTCAGATGTCGGGTAGTGAAACACCGGAGGCGGCGTGGGGGGCGAGTGGGCCGGAATCGTCAACGGTCAAGTTGGAGGTCGAGTCGGAATGCGCTATTCCACCACGTCCCCCACGACACGTAGATAGACTTCTTCCAGGCTGCGGGGAACTGGGCTCAGGGTAACGACGTCCACGTGCTGTTCTGCCAATCGTTTGAGTATCTGTGGGTTGATCGCCTCCGGATGAGGGGCATGGTAACGTAGCCATGTGTCGCCATAAGCTTGCACCTGAACCAGGTCCGAGAGCAGATGGATGACTCCATCGGTGGAGTGGGCCAGACGCAACTCCATCAGTGAATGCCCCAGGAAATGTCGCTTGAGTTCGGAAGGCGTTCCCAGTGCCACGATCTTCCCCCTGCGAATGATGGCGATGCGATCCGCCAGGGCTTCGGCCTCGGCCAGGTTGTGGGTGCATAGCACGATTGCCCGACGATGGTCCCGCAGGCCGGCAACAGCATCGCGTACCAACTTGGCGCTATGGGGGTCCATCGCCGACGTTGGCTCGTCCAGCAATAGCACGGTCGGATCGTGTAACATAGCCCGGACCAGTGCTATCTTCTGCCGCATTCCCTTGGAGTATGTGCCCATACGCTGCTCCCACGCGGTGGGCATCCCAAAGCGATTCAGCAACTCCCGCCCCCGTCGTTCGCTTTCGGCATCGTCCAACGCCAGCAGGCGACCGAAAAAGCGCAGATAATCCCCGCCTTTCATCCGCAAATAAAGACCCGGTTGCTCGGTCAGCAGCCCCACCCGGCGGCGCACTTCAGTGGGAGAGGCAAGGACGTCATACCCGGCGACGGTGGCGCGGCCAGATGTGGGGCGCAGAATGGCAGCTAACATCCGGACTGTGGTCGTCTTGCCGGCTCCGTTCGGCCCCAACAGTGCCAGGATCTCGCCGGGCGATACGGAGAACGTTACCCGATCTACGGCAACGAAATTATCGAAATGTTTGCTCAGGTTCACTAACTCAATCATTTGTAGGCAATGTCCAAGGTCATTAAGATGATGGGGCACACGGCAGTATGTCCCAGTGTCCGATCACCACTCGCGGGTATTCTTGAACCGGTCTGTTCCGACAGACTACTGTCTTAAGTATACCACAATTAGCCCTATGCGGAAAAGCGCTTCTCATCCTCAACGTTGTTCTGCTCCACGTCTGTAGCCTAGAGTTTAAAGGCTCTATACGAATTCGAAGGGTAGGGACGAGCCTCCCGCAGGTTGAGGACGTCTGATCCCCGGTAAACTGCCCCGTTTGCCGCAGTTTCTGCCTCGGCCAAGCCTGTATGAACCTGCGGGAGGCTGGTTTACCCCACGAATCCACGTTGACCCAATTTAAAATGGATAGTTATCCCGTTGGAGGCTTTCTAGAGGTCTGTTGTGGTATTGGGTGATCAGTGCGCCCCGCTTTGTCGGCCTTGCCCACCATCCTGGCTTCATAGAGCAGTCGGTTAGAGTGAGGGCTGATGGAGGTGTTGCAAAATGGGCAAAATCGGGTAAACTTCGTCTGACTGACATAATCAAGACTAAATGCGGGCACGACGCCCCCGCATTTATGCGGGGCCTGGGGATTCTCGCCCAAGCGGCGTGATTCATCCACCGCCCTTCCCGGCCACCAACATAAAAATTGGATGAGGTCTCCTGACCAAGCCCTTTACAGCCCAAAGTGGAAAGATTTCGCCTCGGTCGGGGCACCTTCGGCGAACAGAGCCGGATTCCTGGCCGCAGGTTTCAAACCTGTGGCCGGGCCGGGTTATTTTCGGAGCAGGAGGAAAATGGCATTTGAAGAACGAACCCACACGGGGATCTCTGAATCCTGGCGGATGGTCTCTACTCTGATGCGGCGGGAGATACACGATACGCTGCGGGATTGGCGGATCGTGATCCCCATCTTGATTTTGACCTTGTTCTTTCCTGTTTTGATGAGTTTTGTGGCCGACCTGGCGCTCAATTGGGTGGCCAAGTACGGCGATCCGATTATCGGTGAGCGGCTGATTCCCTTCCTGCTGATGGTGGTGGGATTTTTCCCGATCTCGTTTTCGCTGGTGATCGCCCTGGAGACCTTCGTGGGCGAAAAGGAACGTAACAGTCTAGAACCTCTGTTGGCGACCCCGATGACGGATACCCAACTGTACTTTGGGAAGATGTTGGCTGCTATGGCGCCGCCGATCATGGCCGCCTATCTGGGTATCACAGTGTATTTGTTGGGGTTGTACTTTTTTAAAGGGTGGGTCCCGTCTCTCACCTTGTTGGTGTTGATTGTCCTGTTGACGGCCGCCGAGGGGCTAGTGATGGTATCGGGCGCGGTTGTCCTTTCCAGCCAGACGACCAGTGTGCGGGCCGCCAATCTGTTGGCCAGTTTTATCATCATTCCGATGGCTCTGTTGGTTCAGGGCGAGGCGATGATTATGTTCTACGCCAACTACAAAGTTCTGTGGTGGATCGTGTTGTTTCTGGTCGTGGTGGATATTGTGTTGGTGCGAATGGGGATTCGGCTCTTCAATCGGGAAGAGTTATTGGGGCGTGAGATTGACGAGTTGAACGTCGGTTTCCTGTGGCGTACATTCGTCAAACGGTGGAAATGGGAGCGCTGGTTTTTCGGAGTGGATTTCAGTCACGAGCAACCGGTATGGTTGCGATGGCCAGGGAGCATCGCCGGTCTGTACCTGCGGGATATTCCCTCCATTCTCAGGCGGGCGTGGCTGGCGCATATGGTGGTCATTGTAGGGCTGGTGGCTTCGTTTGGAATTGGCTACTATTTCGCCGATCAGTACCAACTGCCGCAGACTGCGCTCCAACTGGAGCGCATCTCTGCCGATACGTTCACGGAAATTCCACAGGTCGGACTCCTGCCGACTTTTACGCCCTGGGCCGTGTGGACCAATAACGTTCGTTCCCTCTTGCTGGCGGGGATATTGGCGATATTTTCCTTCGGGACGCTGGCCGTGCCTCTTTTGATGGCACCGATAGCGATCGTTTTTTACTTTATGGTGCAGGTCGCTCGTTGGGGGTACAGTCCGGGGCTTTTCCTGTTGGCCTTCATACTGCCCCACGGGTTGTTCGAGTTGCCAGCGGCGATCATCGCCACTGCCTTGGCCGTCCGTCTGGGAGCTACGTTTATGTCTCCACCACGGGGTATGACGATAGGGGAAGGATGGTTGTGGGCCTTGGCCGATTTCGTAAAGGTATTCCTCGCGCTGGTGCTCCCCCTGCTGGCCATTGCCGCTGTGGTCGAAGTCTACATGACACCTCTTGTCGTGTTGCACTATTTTGGGCACTGACGCCCGATTTACGGTCGAGAGATGGAGACCAGAAACAGGAGCACCTTGCTTTGGGGTGTGTGCTCCCGCCGCCGTTGTGGATGGGAACGTCTTCCATCGCCTCCACCAGGCCGATCCGTTGCGCAAACAGCCCCCATGGAACCAGCATCGCGTGGGTGGTAAGGCCCTCCGTCGGGCCATTGGGCAGTTCGATTGGTAGTTGGTTCATCGTAGACCCTCCTGGATTGGGATCACGATGAGTCTACCCCGAGGCTGTTCATCAATTGAAAAGTTCCGTTTTTAGCCCCTTTTGAACGGTCAGGGCTCTGATTGCACAATTGCTATGCTAGAACGATGTTTACCTTCCCACTTGCATAGCAGCCCGATTTTCCCCAGGGCAGCAATCAGTGCCTGGGCGTCCTTTTTGCACACCACTGCGACCGTTGGGCCGATCCGTTCGCGGATGAATCGCCGGACAGGAGCCGAATTCATCACCTGTGCCATCAGTCCCTCACTAGCAAGCCGTAACAGGAGCACTTCTTCTAGTTGGACCTCGGTTCCCTGAGTTTCCCAACGGGCCAGCGCATTCCGGACGGCAGAAGGGAGCGGTCGCCCGGTCCCCTCTTCCAGGAAACCGATGATTCGCTGAAGGGAGATTCCTTGTCGCCGGGCACGCTCCAGGGATGTGGGCGTGATGCGGTATATGAACGGATCGCCAGTTCTCTCCCAGGTGGCAATGCGAGCCAGTTGGAAACGCTCGTACCGTTTGGCGGGCACAATGGTGATGGTGAAGTCCGGTCTCAGGTCCATAGCCGTCGAGGACCCGGAAGCTTCCCCGGTTGGAACAGCCTCCGGGTAAGTAGCTGGGGACGTCAATCCGATGAACGTTGCTCCGTCCGCTGTGAGGCGGAAGTGCGTCACCGCTTCTTCGGAAGGACCAATGCCACCCAGGTCTACCATGCCCAGCCAGAAGAGAGGGCCGGTGACGATGTATCGAATGAGTGCTCCCTCGACGGCGTCCCAACTTTCGAACCCGGTCAGGTAGCGACCATCGGTGACGTCGCGGATGTACCAACTTCGGTAGTCACCGTCCGGACGCAGGAAGTCCGGAAGGGTGGATTTGACGGAGGTGATGAGATCGGCCAGGAGGTACCAATCAGCGTTTGGAGTTTTCGGGTCGCTCCAGGGGAGATCCTTCATATGGTTCAGCAGGGTATGCCTGGCAAGAAGCGGGTCGTGATGCCAGGTGCCGGTCTTCTCGGGTCGCAGGGAGGGAACATGGAAGAGATCGCTCCAGGTGGAATCTTCTCGCCAAATGGTGGCCAGTGTCATGCGCTGGTGATAGGCGGTGGATTGTAGCCATTCTGCGATCACCTGAGAGGTAGGCCGCAAATGCCCCTGGGTAGATCGGCGGAGCCATCCTGCCTGTTGCAAAAGATGGCATATGAATTCGAGCCGCTGGGGGTGTGGGGAGTGGAGTTGTCGGGACAAACGATTGGAATGGTATTGGGGCCAGTGACCATCGGCGCTGAGACGAACAGCTTCGTTTTGGAAGTAGCTAAGCAGTGTGCACACATCGTCCAGTATTTGCTCGCCGGAGGAGTGTATGTAGGGGGGAGGTTCTGTCGGCAGCATTATCGGGGATGTTCTCAGGGGCATTGCTTGGGCCTTGCCCCCGGTGGGTGGGGCGGACATCGTGGGCGTGGGGATGTGTGGCCGTAGTTCTGGTGGAACTAAGAGGACTTCGTATGTTCCGACTTGATCCTGGACGAAGGTACTGAAGATGAATCCCCGATACCAAAGTCCTTCGATAGGGGAAATGGGGTGCAACCAGGGGCGTTCTCGTTCCATACGGGCCGGCCCCATCGAGCGAATCTCACCCCACTGCCGGGTGCAGACCTGCCGGGGTAGTGAGCCGCCGCCGGCAACCAGGCTGGATAGGACCTGTTGTTGGTCCGGGGGAAGTACTTCCCAGATATCGGCAATCCGTTCGGGAGTGGCCATGGCTGCTGCCAGTAACGGGGCCGCCTTGCGTGGCCGCCGGGCCGGCAAGTCCACATCCCAGAAGCGGGCGATGACTTGCAGCCGAGTCCAGTCCGTATCGAGCAGACATTGGTCTAACGAGCGCATACCCCAATTATAGTAGGAAACGAGGGGAAAACAACCGCATCCCAACTGCCCAATCGCGGATTGACCGCGATATAATCTACGGGTGCGTTTCATTTCAGTTGGAAAGTGAGCAACCCTCCCGCAGGTTGCCATT
>CAZXVB010000009.1:0-12165 GCA_964643875.1 uncultured Anaerolineales bacterium
GTATGCGTCGGCGTGCGAGTAGGCGTCGGCGTGTGTGTCGGTGTGGCGGTGGAGGTATGCGTCGGCGTGGGAGTGGGCGTCGGTGTGTGTGTTGGTGTGGCGGTGGGGGTATGCGTCGGTGTTGGTGTAGACGTAGGTGTCACAGTCGGGGTATCCGTGGGATGCACGCTCGCCCCCGGTGCCTGGATCACCAATCCCTCATTCTTCAACACCTGGATATATTCCTGTCCATCTGCATCTCTAGCATAGTTGAAGACCGCCGAGACCCCTGCAACAGTGACCCGAATGTTGCGGGCCACAAACGCCCCTCCCAAACGCGGTGCTACGGTGACCGTCCGTCCCTCTACATCCACATCCAACCCCAATGCTTCCTTGAAAAGCCACCAACTTCCAACCAATGGTTCTATGTAGATCGAAGCTTCCAAGTACATTCCCGCCGGTGTCGTATCCCATTGACGCATCGTCTCATATGGCCCCATGCGCGCCCAGACATCGAGGTAAAAATCATTGGCATATTGATCCCCCTGGATGTCTTCCCCCAACTGATAGGACGCAATCGCCGGCATTACATTGGGGACGCCGTTAAAGAACCCCCCTTCCATCACGTACCCTGAGACAAATTGGCTATCCGGCCGATAATTTTCGCTATCCGCACTGAGCCACCGATAGTTAACGTCGTCATCGTAAAATTCAGGTTTGAGAAACGTGGCGAGCATGTCCGTCAATCGTTCATCCCCAATGTCGCCCTGAAGAGACGGCAACATAGACTGAGACCACCAGTCCCAGAAATAGGTTCCTGAACCGGAACTGCTCCTCCCATCTCGGTGCGGTAAAAAGAAGGCAGCATTGTCGTACCAAAAATAGGTTTCGTAATCTGTGCGCATCGGCGCAACGAAATTCTCCATCAAATCTGTTGCGCCCGCCTCATCTCCCAATACACGGTACAGGGCAGCGGCACACTCATAAGCATAGATGGTGTAAGCACTCTCGGCCGGATAGACCCCCTCAATGGAAAACAAATCTCCCATTGGAACCAATAAATGAGGGAACAGGTTCCCATCGGCCCCATACGCTGTGTCGAAAACCTGCAAGGCGGCAACAGCATCCCGAATCGTCGCCTCTTGTGTGTGCACAAAAGTGCTGTCGGCCGTAGTGACATAGTATTCGTGTAAAGCCATCAGGTACAGGGCCGTGGAGTACAGATCGGAATATTGAAAGCGGTTCGTCACGACACCATTACGGTTTCGATAAAAGATATCGGGAATTGCATGGCCGTACCAGGTGGGCAACGGTGGATTGCCCGGCACATCGGCTCGCCACCAATACACGCCCCGCCCCGGCGATGTATAGCGCAAATCGCCAACCTCGTCGAGATATGCCCGAAAGGCATCTAACCAGGTATCCGGCAACAACTCCGCCACCTGGACCAATGGCGTCAGGTTATCGGCAGTATAGGGGAAGGCTTTATCTGTGTAATAGATTTTACCATCGGGATGAATCAAATACGTCCCCAAGAGATTGGAAAGTCCCAATACGAACTCGAAAGCCGGCAAATCCGGCGCGTCCAGAGTCGGCATCTGTCGCAAAGCATTCAGGCGCTCATCCCGTAAGCTCTCCCACAGGGCTGTCGGGTCCCTCCGCTCATCGTCCGGCAGAATGAAATTGGCGATGTAAAACCGTTGCACCGGGCGCGCCGTGACTTTCAGCGCCACCCGGCCATCACCTGTCCCTGTGGCTACCTGACCGTCCAGGGTGTCAGCGGCCAGATAGTCATTGAAGCTCCAGTTGCTGGCGCTCCATCCGAACAAGGGAACATCGGCATACAGATAGACCGACGTACCATCCCCCCCTCTGCCCCGGATCGCCGTATGCTCTGCATCGAACTCCAGGGTCGTATCGTTAATCCCCCGATACTCCACGGCCTGCTGATAGCGAGTGCGCGGCTCCAAGTCAGAGGCAAGCAGTACATACGCATCAGTGGGGTCGTCAATGGCCACCTCGATGAGGCCCGCAGCCTCCAATGCGCCGATCGCCAAGTGAGAGATGCGAACGGTGATCGTGCGGCCAAGTAGGGAAACCCGATATCCCACGTAGTAGGGAGCCAGGGTATAGCAAGAGATCGTCCCGTCAGAAAGCCAAGCCCGTTGCGCTGTTGGCCCCGACCCGATGATCAAGCCAATCTTAGTCAAATGCGCCAGACTGATAATATTCCATGCCTTGACGCGCATCACATCGCCAGCACCTACACCGGCCAGACTGGAGGAATCGGAGAAGCGAAAGGTATCAGCCACATCGGGATGACCCGCCAAGGCAATGGCCCCGTTGGCATTGACGAAGGCTGTCCAATCCCAAGGGAACGTCCCGTCCGGGGACCAGATGGTGAATTCGTTGGTCGTGCGATCCCAGGTGGCCGTATACGTCGTCCCCCGCCGGCCGGTAAAGGTGTACTCGTCGGGCGTCAGGTCGTCGAAAGGGCTATCCGCAAAGCCATTCAAAACGATCAACGACGAAAACACCCCAATGAGGACAATCCATGCCACCAGCGAACGAAAATTCAAGTTCGATAGAAATCTATGGGGCAAGCTCCACGCAGAAAACAGCCATAGCCTACAGCGTAGGGATTGGCTGCTACCGCCGAGCATAGCCAATAACGAGGAGCGTGGTTCCTTGTGAGTATGGTTTCCCCTCCGAACATGCGCAGAATTAGAGCGATCACCCATAAGAATCATAACCACACGTACCGCGCCGGCTCAATGACATCACCTCGTAGAATGCAACGCCCGTTTCTATCCCTTCCCCTGCCTCCGATGAGCGGGGCTTTAGACAACCATTGGCCACGCCCCGAAGGTAGGTACCCTCTCCCAACAGACAGGCGGCCAGACGGCCCACCCCAGGATAACGCTGACTAACATAGTAGGCTGTCTCGGCTCCCCCACGTCCAAGGGGCCAGCGGCTCAGGGTTGGATGAGGAGCGGCAAAGCGGAGAGCATCCATCACCTGTCGGGTGACCAATGTCGCCGTCGTCTCTCCATTCCCCAGGGTGACGGTCATCCGACGAAAGAAGGGAAGCCCCACACCCGACGAAGTGCCCACAGCGTCTACGGACATTCGAATCCCCTCTCCAACCTGTAGCGTCCCTGCTTCCTGGGCCGACGTTCGTCCCGGTCCCAGAATGAACGGCGATACCGATGGAACGCTCGTTTCCCCCCGATTCCCCCGGCCGGTCAGGTGGCCGAAAATGAGCGTTCGGTTGGTGGTAAACAACCGGCCCCACGTCCAGCATCGAAATGCAGATGGCAGGTAAAAGTTCCCCCAATTATGATCGTGATATCCACTTCCGGCCACGGATCGCTTCCGACCGGCGAAAGACAACACCCCCTCGACTTCTGCCCGTGGCACGGGGACGATCCACTGGAAGTTCCTTCCACTGCGCGGGTCGAAGAACAACCGACCGGTGCCCACCCGACAACCGGGCAACCGGGGCCAGAACAGCAATTCACCTTCCAGGAAGGGATGACGCCAGCGCAACCGATAGCATCCGCCCTCATCCACCACCCGGCTATCCCCGATCTCCACATCGCACCGGTACGGAGCAGCGCGGTATGCATCCCGCCCGAAGCGTTCCACAGCCACGACAGGGGAGGCAGTCGGTCGGTAATAACGCACATCGAGAGTGGGCCGATGGTCCACAGCATTGTACAATGAAGAGTGGAAAATCACCGTCAGCACAGAGCCATCCCCAAAAGTCGCGTCGAAGTACCACCACTCGAAAAAATGCGGTGTTGGCCGATAATGATCGCCATCCTCGGCCGGATCGTACGGGGGGAGTGTTTGCCCCCCCACAGGAAACAGTTGGTGATAGGCAGAACGCGGATTGGGTTTCACGCCTCTCCTTCCAACAATCGCACTGTTCCCTGAGAACCATCTACCTGTACCCACTGGCCTGGCTGGATGCACGTTACCACATCGGGGACATTGAGGACGGCCGGCAGGCCATATTCCCGCGCGATGATCGCTCCGTGGGAGAGAACGCCACCGATCTCAGTTACCAATGCCCCGGCCGCAAGAAGCAACGGCCCCCATCCAGGACTAACGGCCGGCGCGATCAATACATCGCCCGGTCGCAAGCGGCTACCATCGCCCGGAGTGGAAAGCACACACGCCCGACCGGTATACACGCCCGGACTGGCGGCAACTCCCCGCAGCAGCGGGCCGCGGGCATCGTTAGAAGTAGGAGCAGTCGCCGGGGCACTCGGCAATGCATCCAGAGGGTAAGGTTGCCTGTCCGTCCCTTGGATGTGGATACACGCTGTGGGAGATGGGCGTTGGCAATCCTGCTCCCACTGCCGGCGGCGTTCGCACACCAGATCGGCGCATGAGAGATTCCCGTCCCCGCCCCCAGTTCCTCCCTCCTCTATCATTGCCCCATCAACCAGCTCGTCAATTTCATCGGCAGTCAGGAAAAAAATGTCCTCCCTGCGCTCCAAACAACCGGCGGCCACCAGGCGGGCCGCTAACGCCAGATACAGCTCTCTCAAGCGGCTATGTGCGATGACGAAATGGTACTTTAGATTTTCCCGCCAGGCCAAGAGAGAGCGGGCCTGATGCAACACCCGGCGAAACACCCCGCGCTTCAGAATTCCCATTCGGCGTTCCAACCCTTCCGTGAAGATAGTGGCCGGATCCGGGGACGGGATTTCCCTTTCCGAAGCGGCAATCCGGTAGCGGACATGGGCTTGCAGGGCCACGAAAACCGGCGTGGGGTCATCGCGCCAGCGGGGGGCCGCCAACTCGAATTCCTGAGCCGTACTATGTCCATGCTCCTCCAGGAAGCGAGACAAGCGGGTCAACAATCTTCGCCCCGCTTCCATCTCCTCCAGACAGGTAGCCAGAGCAGCCGGCGGGGATGTCAACACACATTGCCGCAGACGGGCATCTCGCCACACATCGTCCGCTATGTTCGCCAGGGCCTGCCCGACCTCGGCGCTGAGCACGCCCTTCAATCTCCCTGTCAGTGTGGCCGCGTTCACAGAATCCTCTCCTGCGTCCCACCAAGCCAGCAGCTTGTCCACAGCCTGGCAGAACAGTTCCCCCATCACCGATACCGCCAGGTGCACCACCATCACTTCGATTTCCAACCGGCGCCAGATTTCCAGACGGGTCTGTAGGTCGGCAATGAGAAGTGACTCCAGGCCCACCGGTTCTGCTGCTTCAACCTGTCGCCGGGCGCGTACCGCCCGGAGGGCTTGTCGGCTCTCGGCAGGCAGATGGAGCAGCAAGGCTATGACACGCAGGGCTGTCATCATCAAGCGAGGCGCCGCCCGCCACCCTCCGAGGGAGGGATAGAAGCGCTCCATCATCTCTTGAAAGAGCGTCTGGTTAAAGTAGACCCGCCCGTAGAAACGGCCAAACAGCCCATCGTCGGGGTAACTCCCCGCGCCCAGACGGTGCATCAGCCGGGCAAAGGCCCGATTTCCCAGGGGGTTCAGCAGCGACCAACTCAATGGAGTGACCGGATCGGGGATCACTTCCCCCACATTGTCGCGCGTCCAGAGGATACGCCGGCCTGTCGCCACGTCTGCGCTTTGGGTCACTGGGCGGGCCTGTAGAACATACAGGAGTGGCTCCTCCCGTTCCACCCAAGCCCACTCCACATCCTGCGGACTTCCTGCCCACGTTTCGATCCTCTGCACCATCTCTACCACCGACGACAAGCAGCCATCCATCACACCACCGACATCGGCTGTCGTATCCACTTTTGAGATGACATAGCGCCGAGGAGTGACCTGTCCACTGACCAGCGCCTCGCCGCCCCCTCGGACAACCTCTATGACGACGACATCTTGCCGACCGGAGACCGGATCCATCGTAAATGCTACCCCGGAAAGGGTGGCGGGAACCATCCGCTGCACGAGCACGGCCATCGCAGGGCAAGATTCGCCCAGACGAAAACGCTGGCGATAGCTCTCCACACGGGCAGTATCCAAAGAAGCCCAACAATGGCGGATAGCATCCAGGAGACCATCGAAATCCGTCACATTCAACACCGTTTCGTACTGACCGGCAAATGAGAATGTAACGCCGTCTTCATCCGACGCCGAGGAGCGCACAGCTACCGGCCCACCAGGCCCCAGCACCCGGTAGGCCAGACGAAAGGCTGCTATCAGTTCCGAGGGCATCCGGCCTTCCAAAAAGAGAGCCTGCCTCCGGTCATCATCCATCGGATCGTTGGCAGTCAGGTTGGCAGCCAGAAAGGCGCGATAGGCGGTCGTCGTGACGACGAACCCCGGCGGGACGGGAAATCCGGCCTGGAGGAGACGGGCCAACGTATACGCTTTGCCACCGACATATTCCCGTGCATCAGCGCCGACTTCTTCCAAAAAGCAAACCACCTGCATTGTATTCGGCATCGTCTGGACGGTCTCCTCTTTCATTAACCCCTTACCTTCTGTGCTCCTTCATCCAGGCCTGCAAACGCTGACCAGGCCCCGTTTGCAACCAACGGCGAGGGTCGTACATCCTGTACAACAATAGCAGCCCGATGAGAAAAATCACGTTGGGCCAATAGGCCACCGTCAACCAGAACGCCAGGTAAAACGGTAACAACACGTTCGGAAAGGATTGATGGATCAGGTGGAGCCGGTCGCGTGGAGGGCCGGCGGGCGATTCGTCATAGGGATCCACCCATTCACCGCGTGCCAGCCGCACCCACGCACGCCCGGCCGTAAAGGGAAGTAACGCCAGATATGCAACTAGCAATGGGCTGTTCAGGGGGATAGGAACGACCCGGTTCCACAGATGGATCGGCGGCACATCAACCACCAAAACGACTAAGACAATACCTAATAGAAGAACCTCCAACTCCAAACTCAAGCCATAGAGACGGGCAATGGCCGCATGACCATGCCGCACGGCGAACGTTGTCGCTCCGGCCATCTCATCTCGTTCTCGGTCGCGCATTTGATGTCCTACATCGGATGAGATGCCCCGTAGGGTGATGTACCCGATGAATGCCCACGCGCCCCACGTGTTCAGATGTCCCAGTGCGGCAAATGCCATCGCAGTCGGGAGCGGCTGCTGAGCCAGGATTGTAGCTGCCAGTCCCCACGCCCCGCGTTCTTTCCAGCGAATCGGTGGCAACGAGTATCCGGTAGTCAATGTCCACCAAGCCATCCACAGTGGCCAGAAACCCGGGCGACGTACAAATGGCCAACCGCATAAAAGCATTCCACCGCCCACCACGACCACGACCGCTGCGGCCCCCAGGCGGTTCATCCGATGGAATACATTGGCTTTGCCCGCCCGGCGATCCAACTCAATGTCCCCCAGATCGTTGACGAGGTAGCCATACGCCGTTCCCGCCAAACTGAAGAGCAAAAAGAGCAGCACATCACGGACGTAGGCCAGATCGAACTGTTGGCGAGCCAGGCCCACGTAGAACAGAGCCGCCACGTTCTGCCAGATCGAGTTGTAGCGGATCAGCCCCCCACTCCGCCAGGCCAGGAAGTGCCACATACGGCGCATCGTCACCCTACCCTCGCTTCCAATGCCGCAGGACAACCGGCAGACATAGCGTCAATGGCAAATTGGTTTGTGGGTCAGCTTGCAAAACGAATACACGCGAACTGCGGGCCGGCAGTGTAGCGGTGAAAACCAAAGGAACGCCGCTCACCGTCTTTGTCCATACCGGAGTGGGAGCAACGAGATTGTCGTACATGCGAAGCAAAGCCCCGGTGGTGGGAAAGCCATTCAATGTGAAGAGCTGATCGGCGAACAGCGTTTCCGTCCGATTGACCACCCAGAAAGCCGCCTCAGCCGCACCCATCCCTGATCCCGGCTCTGTACCTGTTCCTATCCGCCGACTGACCAACACATCCAGACCGGCGGGGGCCGTGTGGGAGATGACCGCGCCGCCCCCAAAAAAGCGAAAGAAATTCGCATACACCCAATAGGATGGTTTACGTTCCCAATCGCCGCGCCAGTCCGCAAAGAGTCCCATCTGGGTGTACGGTTCGCCGAGCAATATCCACTCACTAATCGGATATTGGATGGGCGCGATCTCCGCCTGCCACAGGGTCGCCAGCGCCCAACTATGCCACAATGCACCCTCTACCCCCTCACTGAGATACGTCCGACTGCCATACTCGTCCAAATAGATGGGCAGTCCGTAAGGGCGCAACGTTGTGGCGCGATTTAGAGCAACGTCCAGGTTGTACTCGCCGGCGTAGTAATGGTACGAGAGTCCCTCCAGGTATGCCCCCTCCGGGTAGTGATCCAGGAGATCGCGCACCACCTCTGTGCCGCAACATTCGGCTAATCCGACCAGGGTGATCCGCGCGTCCACCGCCTGGATCGCCTGATGTGTCACTCGAACCAGATCGGCGATGTCTGCCATCTCCCAGTTCTGCCAGAAACACGGTGTGACTGGATCGGCCCCGCAGGCCAGGTCCGGCTCGTTCATCGCCTCGATGGCCACCCGCTGCGGGGGAAATTCCACCACTTCCACGATGAAGCGCAATGCCGTCTCGACGAACTCCCGGTACTCGTCCAGGTCATTGGGAGGATACGGCGCTATCGGGATCGGGTTCTGCGCTGAAGAGTGTGGTGGATTGTCGCTCAACCAAGGAGAGAGATAGCTGAAGTGGATCAGGATATGCTCATTCCCGCCCGGCGAATCCCGCAGAGCTGTCAGCCACTCGCGGTAGGTGATTGTGCGTGTTGTGACGGACGGGATGGAGATCGGTTGGTCAAACCAAAAACGGCTCCAATCTACATCTTCAGGGTCCGCATTATCATTCTCCGGCTCTATGACTGCGTGGGAAATGAAGAGTCGCAGGTAGGAGGGCCGCAATTCGCCCCACCGCGTTTGCCACACAGCCGCATCCTGATCGCTCCACCAGGTATTGCTCCCATAGGCATCTGGCCCCGTCGAGACGATATGCGTATAGTCGGCCCGCACGCCGGATTGAGTCTGGCGCTCCTGAAGGTGACAAGCGTTCCCGATTGCCGTAACGGCACACAACGCCAGGGGGGCTAATCCCAACACAACCTTCATCTGTTTCATCGCTTCCATCCCTCCCATAGCTGCTCAGGACTTGCCCGTTTCATCCATCGCCGGCCTTCCAACCCAGGGGCGGCACTTCTGCGTAAGCCTGTCGCCGAGCCACGAGCAGAGCACCAGATACCGTTCCAGGTCTGAACGACGAGGGCGCAATATCGCCCACCAAGACAACCCCGACTCCCGTTGAAAAGCCCAGAGCAACATCCCCCCCATCCCTGTGTAGGCGCATGAGGAGGCAATGGCAGCGCCGACCGTTCCCCACCGGGGGATCAACACGCTATCCAACCCGCCGTTCAGCAGTAAACCAACCGCTGCAATGACCAGGGAAACTTGTTGGCGATCCCGGCTGGAGAAATTGCGCGTCAGTACCTTGTAGACTGCCATCGCCACGATCCCCGGCCCCAAAACCATCAGCGGGAATATCGCCGGTCGGTAGTCCAGGCCGTACACCAACGGAATCCCCACCACGCCAGCCAATATGACTCCCCCGGCGATGACTGTGGTCACGAACAGAGCATGACGACATACCTCGGCCGTCAGCAGATGCATCTGCCAGTCCTCTTCGATGGACAATCGAGGGAACAACACCGTACCGACAGCATTGGGCACATACCAAGCCAGTTCCGCCACCGAAGTCGCAATCCCATAAAAGGCCACTTCCACTGGACTGAGGAAGAACGCCACCACGTACAAATCCAGGCGATACGTCAGATGCCCCATCAGGTTTTGAAGGTAAGATTTGATCCCATACCGTAGCGACGCACGCACCAGAGAACTGTCGAACGTCAAACGCGGACGGACCATCCAGCCTATGACCCCCAGTCCAATGCCCATAGCGATCAACGTGCTCAGCCCATAGGCCACTGCCGCCCACCCGATCCCCCCCCGGAAGACCAAAAGCGCGATTGCCATCAGCAACAAAAGGATCAGCGGGATCAGCAGTCGCAAGAAATTGAACAAGCGGAAATTCTGTCGTGCGCGCAGGATCGCCATCCAATATCTGTAAAGCAACGATGGTGGCAGCAACGCGAGAGTCAGCGCCAGATAATGCGTTGGCAATCCACGTAAAAACGTGCGGAGAGCAAAATCCCGTCCCCACCATACCCCCAACCCAACTGCGGCGGTGATGACCAGTGTGAACAGCACAGAATTGGCCACCATCCTGGACTCTGACCGCCGGTCCCGGCCGATCATATACACGTTGGCCTGGCTCAGGCCCAGATCGGCGAAATAGGCCAGCGTGATGGGCAGTGTCATCACCAGCGTCAATATTCCTCGCCGTTCCGGTCCCAGTATGCGAGCCGTCAACACACCCAGGGTGATGTTCAGTGTGACGCTAACAACGTCTGTAGCAAATGTCCCCAGCACGTTCCAGAAGAATCTCATCGGTTCCCTTCAGGGCACACTCAACGTGACCACTTCAAAACGGCCAGCGGGCGCAATCGAGCCACAGGCCGGATGACTGCAGCGGCGACCAACACCTGTAAAACGGCCTCCACGCCGTCGTCCGAAAGGTGCGGCACTCGCGTGGGGGACTGTCCCCGCCCAGTGTACACACGAGTCGCGTTTGCATAGCTGTTCGAGAGCGGTCGCCCCAGAACAAGCGCCGACCGTCCCATTCCGTGGGCCACTGAGTGGAGCGTCTCCTCCGCACCTTCTCCCCCGACCACCAGGTAGGACGAGGTCTGGGCCGTGCCCGGCAACAAAACCGGCTGACCAGTCTGCGCCCAAGGTGCATCATCCGGAACCTGGGCGGGAGGGAGAACCCGCGCCGCGTTGTGCCGATGCACCCACAGCGAGCGCCCACCGATTACCTCGCGCCGAATGGTGTTGTGCGGAGCGTCCCACACCAACTTCGGAGTCGGCAGACCTTTCCCCCACACGGCTTGCATTCCGTCGCCCAGCGTCGCCAACACAGCCACTCGATTGGCGTAAGCATAGTTGGCCGCCGCTTGGAGAGCCACCAACGTCCGCTGCCCTTCCTCGGAATCCACCGGAATGGGCATCCAGCGGTGCGGAAGTACGTGGTAGTTCAACCGCCGCCACAGGTGGCGCTTGCGCCCGACCCACAACTGGAACGGCAATTTGATCCGCCACTCATATAGCCGTCCTCGCCAGGTGTTCTTACGCCGATAGGCGTACAGTCGCCCGACAAAAGCGCCCAGGTGACCAGAATCGGCATGATACATCACGACAAGCTGCCCTTCCGTCACCCCCCACGTGCGAGCAGTGGCGGCGTCGAAGACTTCGGCGACAACCTGCAACTCCAGGAAATGGTTCCCACGCCCTACCTGACCAAACTCCCATCCCCCAATTGCCACCAGCGACGAGGGAATTGCCCCCCGCAGGGCTTCGATGTCCGTATCGGCAGGAAGAGCATTCCCCCGCTGATCCATCCACTCCAGCGTGCTGGCCGGGAGGTCATACCGCTCAATAGCGGCCGCAGCCCCGTGCCAAAGCATATCCATCGTCCTGGCAGGCGAAAGCATCGGCTGTGCTCGTTTCAACGGCATCCGCTCACGCAGCTCGCCAAACAGGGCGTCTATCCGGTCGTCATCCACATCTTCTATCGTCAACGCTGTGCTTGCCAAAGCCATCCCACAACCCTGGGAAGGGCTACTCAATCCTAGCACAATGGTATCCTTTGTCGCCATCGCCGTACTGGAGGGTGTTTCCAGCCGGGGCTTGACGTGGAGATCGGGAAGCGCGACCGGTGGAGCGGCTAGCAGCCCGGAACGGCCCAGTTGTTCCAAGGTGCGCATAGCCAGCGGGTCCGGCGGCAGGCGCGGATGCGCCACTACCCGCGGCGTATACGCCCTCATTCCGCCCCTCCTTGTCCCGTTCGCCAGACCTTCGCCAGCACATAATCCAGTTCGCTCTGGAGGGAAGTATCCCTGGCTAATGCGATCTGGTAACAAGACGACGAACCAACCAGGAAGAGGAGGTTCTCACGTCGCCGTGTCTGATCGCCTATCCGAGGAAAAAGCTGATGGAGCATAGCGGCCGTCTCCTGATACGCCAGCCACTCCTTCGCCAGGTAGTCGTTCGCCATCAGCCGCCGCAAGCTATCCGCAAGCGGCAACCGCCGGACCTCAGTCCGCTCC
>CAZXVB010000009.1:12175-18717 GCA_964643875.1 uncultured Anaerolineales bacterium
CCCCAATCCGCAAAAAGCCCAACACCCTGGACATCGCCGCCGAACCACGGGCCTCCGGAGGGATCTCATAATCCCATCGGTGGTGGGAAAACTGCCGTCCGGTCGAATGGGCCCAGCCCGACATCCCTCCTACCAATTGGGCCGTCCGCTGATCCACGTGGATCGGCTCGAGGCAGGCAAACACCCGCCGGCCATCGGTGAACAAGAGATTGTCCGACAAAATTCGCCATCCCGATCTGTTCAAAAACGCCAATGTCGTGCTGGATTTGCCACTCCCCGGCAAGCCAGCCAGAATGATTCCGTGCCCTCCCTCGGTCACGGCAGCGGCATGCATCATCGTCCACCCGCGCTCTCGTTCCAACCACCACCCCCACGGGAAATACACCAGATAGTACATCAACCCCACAAAGAGTCGTTCCCGCGCGGCCGGGAGCCAGTGGCTGGCCCATCTGGCCCGACGGGATGGCCAGGTGTACGTCGCCCGGACCGATAGATGGTCATGTTCCCAGGAGACCTCCATCGCCAGGCCTGGCAATTGCCAGATAGCAGTGATTCCAAGCCGATGGTCACTGATCCAGAGGCGTCGCCCCAATTGCTGCCTTTCCTCCCCGGCCACACTGAATGTGGTGCCATGACCTCGCCCACTCTTCCACGCGAGGGTAACTCGAATGTCCGGTGTAGAAACCGCATCATGCGCGTCGATGCGGAACGATGATGGGGACGTAACCGGAGAACGGCCACAGACGGTTTCTATGGCATCTACGGCACCTATGGCAAGAGAAGTCTTCTCGTACACCCTCAATGGCGAGAGATAGTCAGCGGCGAAATCCAGAAAATCCCTCCGCGTTGAAGAGAGCGCCAATAACACGCCATGCATCCGCGCCCAGATCGTCCTCGACTTCACATTCACAACGCCTCCGGACGGGCAACCTGTAGCGGCGGCGACCACGCTCCCTGCACGAACCCCCATGCCCACACATACAGCCCTGCCAGAAATGGCAACAGAGCAAGGCTATGAGTCCGCAACACCAATGGTTGTTGACGAGCGAATATCTCTATCGTCCGTATGGTCTTTACCATCGGCAGAAATGGGGCCGCCATCAGGGCCAGCACCGGCGAACGCGCCAGGAAAGCTCCTTCTCCGCCGGTCAACTTGAGCACCCGCGCCGTAATGCGCCCGATCCGCTCCAGGTGACGGACATACGCTCCCCAGGACGCGCGGTGCACATGACGCACCCGGATTTGGGGATCGAACCAGATCGGCACACCGTGCTGGGCCAACCACCAGTGAAACAACAAGTCTTCCTGAGGATAGAATTTAACCGGGAAACCACCAAAGCGGGCAAAGA
The DNA here is from genome assembly GCA_964643875.1 of uncultured Anaerolineales bacterium. GTDB lineage: Bacteria > Chloroflexota > Anaerolineae > B4-G1 > B4-G1 > CAZXVB01. The sequence continues at coordinate 13,525 of CAZXVB010000009.1, forward strand.
TCGAACGGCGGTATGAAATATTACACGTCGGTACATGTTCCACCAAACGCGGTTCTCCCACCGGCAGCCACTCTCGAAACTCTCCCAAATACCCCGCCCAGGCGATCAGATGGTCGGGGTTGCCGTTTTCAACCGTCCCTCCCACCACTTGATGCCCCGCCCGCTGAGCCACCATCATCCGACAGGCCCAATCGGGAGAAGCGATGCAATCCGCATCCAGGCAGGCGATGACCTCCCCATTGGCGTGGGCAATGCCCAGATTCCGGGCCGTTCCCGGATCGGTCTGCTGTTCTCGATGGATCAATCGCACCGTGGGGAACTCCTCGGCGACGATATGCGGCGTCTCATCCGACGAGCTATCCACTACGATGACCTCGAAACGCTCGTCCCACTTCCACTCCTGGGCCAGCACAGAAGCCAATGTAGTTCGGATGGTGTGGGCGGCATTGTACGATGGAATCACAACAGTGAGCGCCACGTCCGATGAACGTGCCTCCCGCACATCATCCAGCGCCAGAGGCGGGAACACATGCTTTGACACTTCCGTCAAATCCCGATGACAGCGGGGGCAAATCAGACGTGGGGTCAGAAAACGCTCTCCACACGCCCCACAGACACCTCCGGCCAGTCGGTATCGAACCCGATTAAATCGCCAAAATCTGGGAGCCGATATCTCAGGCATCACTACTCTCCTATTTTCTACCTGCATATAACCAAGTCACCGTGCGTTGCAACCCCTCGTCATACCCAACGATGGGACGATATCCCAATTCCTGCGCAGCTCGTTGGTGGGAAAACCCCCGGTCCACAGTCAACGTAGCCACTTTGTCCCGGGTTACAAAGGGCGCGTTTCCGGCGGGAATCAACCGGCCTGCCAACAGCCGGTAGAGCATCTCCATTCCCCACCCAACCCCCATCGCCAGGCCGACCGGCACATATCCGCACGGCATAGGCCGATCCAACAAAGCGCATACTTTCTCCACCAATGTCCGCATCGGGATCGGCGCAACACCTGAAAAGATGTACACCCGGCCAACACTCCCCCGGTGCAGCACGGCCTCCATGCCGGCCACCAGATCGTCTATGTAGACCAGATCCACGTGGTTCTCTCCCCGCCCCAGCAATAAGAACCGTTTATGAGCCAGCAACTTGATCAGGCGAGTCACCATGCCATCTTCATCTCCTGGCCCGTAGGTAATGACCGGTCGCACGACTACGGCGGGCAGACGGCCCGACCGCGCTCGCTCCAAAACCAGGCGTTCAGCCTCTGCCTTGGTAGCGTGGTAGAACCGCTGGCTGGTGGGACGGGTGTAAGGCAGACGTTCGTCGGCCTGTGTATTGCCTGGATAGCGTGCCACTCCGACCGAACTACAATAGACGAAGCGCCGCACGCCAGATTCCGCGGCCGCGTCGAGTAAATGTTGCGTCCCGATCACGTTGACCTGCCGGTAAACTGTTTCCGGCACTCCCCACAGATGGCGTAGCGCCGCCAGGTGATAGACCGCATCCATCCCCTGGACAGCATCTCCCATCGCCACTGGATCGGTTACATCCCCTGTTACCACCGTCACCTGGCCGTTGTGCTCGGTCCGGCCAGACGCCCCATGGCGGGACAGTATCCAAAGGCGGTGGCCTCTTGCGACCAAATGGCGGACCAAATGCCGTCCGATAAATCCGGTTGCACCAGTGACCAGAATGTTCATTTCCGGCCGTCCCCTCCGGACCACAAATCCCGCGCGACCCCCAGCACAGCCGGCGGATACAGGAGGAGATTGGTATACGCCGCATTGGCCAACGGGCAACTGCATCGCCCCGCCCGCACATCTACCCGCAGGGCCTGCGCCCGTTTACTGCGCCACACGCGCCGGAAGTCGTAATCGGCCTGCCGAAGATTGCCAACCGACTCCGCCCGAATACAACAGAACCAGACTTCACCATCGGGAGCGATCTGGGCAGAGGCCCAGCCGGCATAACAGGGAATCACCTGACGACGTTCTCGAAGCCACCGCTCCACCAACCGATAGTACCGACGCCGAAACGCCCACGTCACCCGGCCCAACCCATTGCTTGGATGCCGATCCTGCAATCTCATCACCTGCTCTATCGTCTCGGCATACAGAGCCGCATCCGGCGTGATCTGGCTTCCCACGGTCCCCAGTTCAACCCGTTCTTCGGCAATTTCCGTGATGTACGAGTCGGGCGACCAGTTTTCCTGCACCTGAGTATATAATGCCGGCACCGCCTCGGTGTTGTAACGAGAGATGACGGTATGGATGCCCACTGTGAGATTGGATCTACCAGAGGCTTTTAAAGCCTGCAAACGGCGGTATGTCTCCGTCGCCCGCTCGAAGTTGCCGGCGACTCCCCGGATGCGGTCGTGGGCCTCTCCCCAACCATCCAGGGAAAGGTTGAGCACAAACTGTACCTCCGGATGTGTGGCCGTTAGTTGCTCTACAGCCCCGACAATTCGATCCGGCAACAGTCCGTTAGTGGGAATGTTCAAAATGGCCGGTTGACAGATTCGACATGCCATTTGGATGATGCGAACAGCATCCAAGCGTAACAAAGGTTCCCCCCCACTCACGGTAATCCAGTAGGGGACAGTTCCCAGGGCGCGGAACACTCGTTCCCACTCGTCCACCGTCATCTCATCTATCTCATCCGCCTCTCGCTGCCAGACGTTGCAGGTTGCACACCGAGAATTACATCGGTAACTCAAGCTGAGGGTCAGATTCATCGGTAGAGGCGAAGTCAAAGACCATCCAAGAAACGGCCAACGAGAAATACGCCGAGCCAGCCAATACGATGGCAAGCGCCAAAGCAAGTCGCGCATCTTCATCTATTTCCCATCTTTCTCTCATCCTCTCGCACGGCCAATATGGCGAAGTGATGGGCAAACGGCATCTGCAAAGGCCTTGGCAATGCCCGCTCCAACCACCCCAGCCGAGCTATCCGACGATGCACATCGGCATAGGTGTGGGGATCGAAATACGGCAGGTGGTCAGGATCCCACCGATACTGCCCGGCTTTCTGGCGATGGCCACGCTGCAGTGAGGAAAACCAACGGCCGCCACCCGGCACCATCGCCCGCACCCAGGCCAACGGGTCAATGATGTCGGGCCACCAGGGTACATCCAACCATTTCGTTTCCAACACCTGAACATGGCAACGGGACAATAACGCCTGAACAGCGGAGGGTGTCATCACCGAAACGTCTCCATACGGCCAGTCCAATCCGGTTCGTCGGTGGTAAAGCCGTCGGGCTGGGAATCCATAATTGTAGCGATTAGGAACCACCAACCCCACATAGCGCCTCGATACGCGCACCATCTCCATTGCCAGTGCAGAAGCCGGCAAGAAAGGCAAGCGATTGAAATTCCACACCAGGTCGAAACTACGGTCTGCAAACGGCAATGGCAGGCCGGCCACGTGCACCCATTGAGCCTGACACTCCTGGGCGTCCCATCCCCGGCGCGCAATCTGTAATGCCCGCTGATCGTCGAGGCACACGGTCACACAACGCCCCTGCCGGGCCAACGCCAGGCTATGGATGCCAGGAATGCCCGCCACGCCATCTCCTGGACCTTCGAGCACCGTCTCGAACGGATACCGGTGTGTCAGTTCTTCCAGCCAAAGGTAGATCGAGAACCGCTCGAAGGTCGTGCCCAGGCCGTGATCTACAGACATTTCTAAGAATCTATCCCCAAAGTAAAATGGCATCCCTATGCCGTCCGCCGCCCCCCCCTCAGTCCCCCCGCTCGCAGGGGGGAAGCCTGCCCCTCCTCAGCCCCCCGCTCGCAAGGGGGGAAGCCTGTCCTCCCCCCCCGTGGAACGGGAAGAGCTAGAGGGGGGCGCGATCCATGCATAGCCACTCTGTGAAATCTGCATGAAATCTGCAAAAGTACTGTTGGGTTTTCGGCGCGAAGCGATACGAATAAGGGGCTGACGTGGCATCACTGCCGAACTTTTCGCCAGGATCGGCAACACCTTCCACCGATTCATTCCCACTAATTCATGATAAACCAAACCTGTCAGCAGGAGGTAACAAAGTGATTAGAAAATACCGGGAAAAACGTTACGAGGAAGTCGAACTCAAGTCGAACTCAAAGAAGCCGAGGAAATCAAGGAGGCCAACGCTTCAACCACACGTCCCCATTCTGCCAGGCTGAGGGTTTCCGCCCGGCGGCGAGGAGAGATGCCGGTCGCCTCCAATCGTGCAGCTACATCGCGTGCCGACAAGTGCAATCCGGCGGACAGGGTGTTGCGAAGCTGTTTGCGGGGTTGAGCGAAACCGGCCCGAACGACCCGGAAGAAGAGTTGCTCGTCGTCCACGGTGATTGGCGGGGTGTCATACACATCCAATCGAATCACAGCCGACTCGACCTGGGGAGAAGGATAGAAACTGCCTGGCTTGATGCGAAACAGCCAACGAGGTCGGGCGTAGAACTGGACACTCACGGCCAATAAACTCATGCGTCCCGACCGGGCAAGGATTCGCTCCGCCACTTCCCGCTGAACGGTTAAGACCATCCGCCGTGGGCGGGGGGCTGCTTCCAGGAAGCGCCTCAACATAGCTGAAGTGATATAGTACGGCAGATTGGCAACTACGTCGTAGCAGGCTCCCGGCCCTACCAGTTGAGCCAGGTCCAGGGTCAGGATGTCCCCCACCACCAATGTGACATTGGGGTAATCGGCCAGCTCATCCTCCAGCGCGGGTATCAAACGGTCGTCCAACTCTACCGCGATCACCCGGCCAGCCCGGCGTGCCAATCGGGTGGTCAAAGTTCCCAGACCGGCCCCTACTTCCAACACCGTATCGGCCGCCGTCAGTTCGGCAGCGGCCACAATACGCTCCAGAATGACCGGATCGGTGAGAAAGTTCTGCCCCAGGCTTTTGCTGGGATGGAGACCCCAGGCACGCAAACGGGCGGCGATCTCTCCATCCTTCATTGACAAATCTCCCTGGTTACTACCGTGAAAATGGCACATTCGCTTAATGACGCCGGATTTGCCCCTTAACGTTGGGCGAGGTCTCCTGACCGAGCCACTTTGGGGCTAAAACAGGGCTGTTCCGCCTCGGTCAGGAGACCTTCGGCGAACAAAGAGATCAATGTGCCATTGTCGAACTCCTCAGGCCAACGGTTGAAACCGCGCCTGAGGAGCTAAAGCTGGCTGTCCACCTGCGTGGGCGCG
>CAZXVB010000010.1:0-2821 GCA_964643875.1 uncultured Anaerolineales bacterium
CGCTGGGCCGACCCCAACCAGAACTCGCGCCTGGATATGGTCATCGCAGTAGTGGAGGACGGCACATTTCAAATTGACGAGTACGTCGCCAACACCGTTGACTATGCTAAAGTCGGCGACCACTATTACAGCGACAAGGCCCCCGGCGCCGCCTTCCTCGGCATCCCGGTCTACGCCGCGCTCAAACTCTTGCTCGACCAGCCCTTGCCGGCCTCCCTGCTGACCCGTCTGGCCCACAACCCGGCGCTCCAGGCCACGCTGCGTGAGGGCGGGAGCGGCCTGCTGACCTCCAAAATCCGCTTCGCCATCGCCCAGGTAGCACTCACCTTTGCCGCCTCCGCCCTGCCGACCGCGCTGCTCGGTGCGTTGCTGTACCGCCTCCTGGCCCGCTTCACCGCCCGTCCGAGGCCGCGCATCGCCGCCGTCCTGGGGTACGGACTGCTCACACCGGCCTTCACCTACGCGGGCGCATTTTACGGCCACCAACTCAGCGCTGCTTGCCTGTTCGCCGCCTTCTACCTGCTCTTTACCGCCCCGCCGGTCGCCGGAGTGCGCCGCCTGCTGGCGGTGGGCTTCCTGCTGGGCTACAGCGTCGTCACCGAGTACCCATCCGCCCTCATCGTTGGCATCCTCTTCCTGTACGCCCTGCACCGTCTGGCGGACAAACGGCGCATCCTCTGGGTGATACTGCCCGGCGCGTTGGTCGCCGCCGGCTGGATGACCTACAACACGGCGCTCTTCGGCGGGCCGCTCACGCTGGGGTACGGCTACTCCGAACTGTGGCAGGAGCAGCACCACACCGGCTTTATGAGCCTGACGCTCCCCCACCTGGATGCGCTGTGGGGCATCACCTTCGGCCCGTTCCGCGGCCTGTTCCTGCTCTCGCCGCTGCTCCTGTTGGCCGGGCCGGGCTTTTGGCTCTGGTATCACTCCGGCGAACGGCGGGCCGCGCTCTGGGTCGCGCTGGCCGCCGTCATCGCGCTGTTCCTGTTCAACTCCGCCTCGATTATGTGGTGGGGCGGATTCGCCGTCGGGCCGCGCTACCTGCTGCCGATGTTGCCGTTCATGACCTTGCCGCTCGTTTTCGTCTTCCGCGCCTGGGGCGAGCGGGCCTGGATGCGGTTCCTGGCCGGGCTGCTGTGCGCCTGGTCGCTGGTCGCTACCTGGGGGCTGACCCTGGCCGGGCAATCCTTCCCGCCGGATACCATCCGCAATCCGCTGCTGGAATACGCCTGGCCCCACTGGCTGGCCGGGGACATCGCCCGCAACCTGGGGATGTTTCTCCACCTGCCCGGTATCGCCAGCTTGCTCCCCCTGTTGGTGCTGATGATGACACTGTTCGCGGGACTCTCGGTCTCCGTCCGCTCGGCGCAAGTTGAACGAGTTGAGAAAATATGACACCCAATTCACCCGCCTACCGGCCCATCTCGGCCCCCGAATACCGCTTCGTCGCCCTGGTTGCCCTGGCGGTGCTGCTCGTCACCAGCCTGCCCTACGCCTACGGCTACCTCTCCGCTCCGCCGGACAAGCAATTCATGGGCTTGATGCTGGACGTGCCCGACCACGGCCAGTACCTTTCTTGGTGGCGCAGTTTCCAGACCTCGCTCCTGGTTCCCAACAAACTGACCCCCGAACCGAACGCGCCGCTCTTTTTCAACCTGCTGTGGTGGACTCTGGCGCAGGTCTCCCGCCTGACCGGCCTGGGCTACGCCCCCCTGTTCCAGATTTTCCGCTGGGTCGCCGGGGCCTCATTCCTGTGGGCGCTCTACCGTCTCATCGCCCAACTGCTGCCGGAGACCGGCCCACGCCGCGTCGCCTTCCTGCTGACTACCTTCAGTTCCGGTCTGGGCTGGCTGCTCATCCTCCTCAAGTACACGCGCTGGCACGGCGACCTGCCGCTCAAGCTGGCCCTGGACGTGTACATCGCCGAGGGCAACTCGTTCCTGTGTCTGCTGGCCTTCCCCCACTTTACCCTGGCGTTGACCCTCATCGCGCTGACCTTCGAGTTCGTCTACCGCTGGTGGCGGGCAGGGCGCAAGCGGGACATCCTCACGGCGAGCCTGCTGGCCCTGCTGCTCGGCTGGACGCACACCTACGACCTGCTGATCGTTTACGGCGTCACCGCTGCGTTCGCGCTGGCCGTCTGGCTGCGCGAACGGCGCTTACCCGGACGGCTCTTTTGGGGCGGACTGACCCTCGTCGCCCTCTCCTGCTCCGGCGCGGTCTACTCGGTCATCCTGACGACGCTCGACCCGCTCTGGGAGCAAGTGCTGGCCCAGTTCGCCAACGCCGGCGTCTACACTCCCTCCCCGCCGCACCTGTTCCTGCTCTTTGGACTCCCGCTGGGCGGGGCGCTGGCGACGCTGATATACCTGCTCTACCGCCGGCGCTGGAGCGACGCCCATCTGTTCCTGATAGCCTGGTTCCTGGCCGGGGCCGCGCTCAACTACATCCCGACCGACTTTCAAATCCACATGCTCAGCAGTTGGCAGATTCCGCTGCTGCTCCTGGTGACGGTCGGGCTGTACGAGCTGACCGCGCCCTCCCTGCGCCGCGCCGCCACCGCGGCCCTGCTGCTGTTGGTGCTGCCGACCAATCTCTACCTGTGGACGTGGCGCTTTGTAGACCTGGCCCGCCACGACTATCCCTACTACCTGTACCGCGACGAGGTGGCCGCGCTGCGCTGGCTGGACGGACAGCCGGACGACGCCGAGATCGTCTTCAGCTCGCTGACGGTCGGCCAGTACCTCCCGGCCCTCAGCGGCAAGACCGCCTTCCTGGCCCACTGGGCGCAGACGGTGGACTTTTACGAAAAACAGGA
>CAZXVB010000010.1:2921-18562 GCA_964643875.1 uncultured Anaerolineales bacterium
ACCACCTGGCTGACGCCGGTCTTTACCGCGCCGCAGGTCACGCTCTACCGCGTCACGGAGTAATATTTGATGACCACCAACCGCCGCGACACGACCATCTCAATCACGCTCTTCCTGCTCACCCTGTTGAGCCGGATTCCATTCCGCTCGCACATTCTTTACCATTGGGACTCGGTCAACTTCGCCTATGCTATGCGCGAGTTCGACGTCGCGCGGGAACAGCCACAGCCGCCGGGCTACATCCTCTACGTTTGGCTTTGCCGGGCCGTGGACGTGCTGTTTCACGACCCGCAGACGACGATGGTCACAATCAGCATCGTCGCCAGCGGATTGGCGGTGGTAGCCCTCTTTCACCTGGGCCGCGCCATGTTCGGACGCGCCACCGGCCTGATTGCCGCCCTGCTGCTGGCGACATCGCCGCTCTTCTGGTTCTACGGTGAGATCGCCCTCCCGCACAGCCTGGACACCCTGCTGGTCATCCTCGGCCTCTGGTGGCTCTACGAGACCATGCGCGGGCGCACCCATTACCTCTACCCGGCCATCCTGGTGCTGGCCGTCGCCGGGGGCGTGCGCCAGCAGACGTTGATATTTCTCGCCCCGCTGATACTCTTCGCCCTGCGGCGTGTGGGATGGCGCAGATTCCTCGCCGCCGGGGCGCTGGGCGCGGTCGTCTGCCTGGCCTGGTTCATCCCGTTGATGGCGTCGAGCGGCGGCATCAGCGCCTACCTGGATTTGACGAGCAAGTACACGACGAGATTCAACACCTCCACGTCCATCTTTATGGGCGCGGGCTGGTGGGGGCTGCGCCGCAACCTGCGCAAACTGACGATGTACACGCTGTTCGGGTGGAGCGCGGGGTTGCTGCCGTTCCTGGCCTACGGTGTGGTCGTGCTGCGGCGTAGACAGTGGCCGCGCAATTGGGAAAAATCGCTCTTCTTCGCCCTCTGGCTGGCCCCGACACTGCTTTTTTATACACTCATCCACATGGGCCAGCAAGGGTTGGTCTTTATCTTCCTGCCCGCCTTGCTGCTGTGGGGAGCGCGGGGACTGACCGCCCTTTTTGAAAAACGGCATGCCCTGGTCACACTGGCGGGCCTCCTCGTGGCGCTCAATGCGGCCATCTTCTGCTTTCTGCCGGAAGCGCCGCTCCCCGCCTCCAACCTACGGTTACTGACCCGCGCCGCGCTGCTCAACTCGGACGACTATTACAACGACCGCTTTGCCGCCATCCGCTCCCGCTTCTCGCCCCGCTCGACCGCCATCCTGGCGGCTAACTGGCATCATGTCGAGTATTACTTGCCGGACTACCCGCTGATCCCCCTGAATGTAGCCTCGAAATGGGAACCGAACGCCGGGAGAATCAGCAACCCGTCCGGTGAGGAGCGGCGCATCACTATCCAGGACCTGGGGCCGGTCGCTACGGACCGGTCGGTTGTACATCTGATTGTTTTCGACCCCTCGCTATTTCCTTTCAACGACAGCCAGGACTTCACGCAGGTGATCTCGCTGCCCCATCACGGGGAAATGGAAGTGCTGACGCTGCGAAAGGATCAGATGCTGTATTGTGGAGATACATTCGGCATTCGGCCCAACTGACCTGTTGGTATGGCCCGGAGGCTGTGAGGAGACAATGACAACCAAAATGCGTTGGCAGGCGAAAGATACAATCATCACCATCCTGCTAGGCGTGGGAACAGCGCTTTCCCGTCTACCATTCCACACGCCGCTGTTGCACAGCCACGATGCGGTGAACTATGCCCTGGCGTTGGAGCACTTCGACATGCGTCTTCACCAACCCCAGCCACCGGGATACCCACTTTACGTCTTGTTGGGGCAGGCTTTTCAGCTTCTGTTCCCCGATCACCTGGCCGCTCTGCTCGCTTTGAGCATCGTCTTTAGTGGGCTGGCCGTGGTCGCCATCTACCTGGTCGGGAGGGCGATGTTCGGTCGGCAGGCGGGTGTAGTCGCGGCCCTGTTGGCGGCGACGTCGGCCGTGGTCTGGTTTCAGGGAGAGATCACCGTGCCCTACGCCCCGGACATGTTCGCTTCGGCGATAGTCGGCTGGCTCTGTTACCGCCTATCGGAGGCCCCAAGCGGTAATGGCGTTTGGTGGGCTGCCCTGGCGGTGGGGTTGGCAGGGGCCTTTCGTCTACAAACCTTTCTGTTCTTGTTCCCTTTGTTCCTCTATGCACTCCGGGGGCAACCTCGGCGGCGTGTGCTGGGCGGGATATTGGTCGCCGGGGCTGTCTTCGGGCTGTTCTTCATCCCGGCAGTGTTGATCAGCGGTGGTCCGGCGGCGTTCCTGCTGGCGATGCGGCGCACCGTCCCGATCTTCTGGTCGCCCCGCACCCTGACCCGCCCCACCCGTTGGGATCGGTTTATGCGCAATACCAACATCATCCTCCGGTATACTTTCCGCGCTATGGGAGAGTGGGCCTTGCTCCTCCTTCCGCTCGGAGTCTTGGCTTCTGCCCGGTCGTGGCGCCTCTGGAAAGAGCACCGATTGTGCTTCCTGGCGTTATGGGTATTGCCGACCTGGATCGTCTATTTCTTGATCTGGCCAGGGAATCCGGGTACCATTCTGGTCTGTATTCCACCGTTCTTCCTGTTGGCCGGAGCGGGACTGGACCACGTGCTGACCCACCCGATCCGAGGTTTTCGCAAGATCGGATGGGCCTGGCTGGTGGGTATGTTGCTCTGGCGCACGACAGCATTTGCCGCTTTGCCTGCCCGACCATTTGGAATATATTACCGTTCGTTCGATAACTATGCTGCTCTCCGTGTGGCCACCGATTGTCTCCAAACCCGGTTCGCCCTGGTAGACACGGTGCCGGTGGAGCATACGGTGCTCTACGCCAACGATTTTCGACTGTTGCAGTATTACCGCCCTCAATATCGCATATTTTCGCTGCCTAATTTGCGCCGTAGTGATCCGCGTGTGGTAAAATCTATCGTAGCGATTGCAGACGGAAAGATGGAGACCTGGGAAAATGTGGACACCGCTACAATCATACCTGCCGACGTCGAGCGGATCCTCTTATTCGACTTGCCCCCAGAGGAGATCCTGGTGGATGCCGCCGACGCAGAGGTAAAGGTAGAGGTGCGGGGAGAAGACGAATGTGCTATCTCCGTGATCACCGTCCCGACCGACTCCATCCCTCTATGGACGTTGGAGGGATTGACGTTGGAAGCGTGGGAGGTAAAGCAATCCGATGGGTGACAGAAACCGTTACGGGACGTGGATACTGCTGGGAATCACGGTCGTTCTGTTGGCGTTGTGTTGGGGAGAATCATCCCGTGTGCAATCACAACCGCTGTCGGAATTGGCGGAGTGGAGCACCCCGGTGTCCCTTTCTTTCCCTGGTGGGTTTTCCTGGTTCCCCGACCTCACGGTAGACCCAACCGGATCTGTGCATGTGGTTTGGTGTCTGACCATTCCCCTGGAGGGCCGGCGGGGGCTTCGGGAACAAGTCGCGTATGCCCGTCTGCGCGACACGGAGTGGACTTCCCCCAACGACATTGTCCCCATCTCGCCGGACATCGTACGGAATGCCATTGCCTCCGACGCCAGAGGGAACTTACACCTGATATTTGGTGGCAGCGTGTACGAGCGAGGGTTATCCCTCTATCACCAACGGGCCTTTATGGACGACGCCTGGTCCGCCCAGGCATGGTCTGCACCTCACTTGCTCAACCAGGGCATCAGTTATATGGGGGATATCGCCATAGATACGCACAACACCATCCACGTTATCTATGACGATGCGATCTACCGGGATGATACCGGCGATGCGGGATGGGTCGTGGCGGATATCTTCTACCGACGATCTGACGATGGAGGAGCGCACTGGTCTCGTCCGATTGATATATTCCCGTCGCCGGACACCGGCTCTGCCCGGCCTGCTCTGGAGATTGATTCCCGTGATACCCTGCACGTGACATGGGATGAGGGATGGGATCGCCTCTCCGGGGAAGGGAAGCCGATGTTCGGCGGATACACCTACTCCACCGATGGCGGCGAGACCTGGGCGCCGACCACGATCATCACGCACCCGGATTCCACCGTTGCCCAGTTGACCGTCGGCAGCGACGGGCAGGGCGGCGTCATACTCGTCTGGCGGACAACCTCACAGGACGAAATATTCTACCAATGGTCATCGGATGGAGGGCGTTCTTGGGGAGAACCGGCTGCTCTGCCGGCCGTGTTCGCGCGCCCCTGGCAAACACCTTTCGATATGTACGACATGGCCACGGACAGCGCCGGGAACATCCACCTGCTGGTCGTCGGACGAGAGATATTGGATCGGAATGCCGAGTTGGGGATCTATCATCTGGTTTGGGATGGGAGCGACTGGTCGCGCCCTACGAAAGTCTTTTCCGCCGTTGGCTCATTTCCGGAGTACCCCCGGTTGGTCGTCCACGCGGGAAACCAACTGCACGCCGCCTGGTTCACGCGGGAGGGGGATATCTGGGACAGCACTGCGGATCGCAAGGTATGGTACGCAGAGGGACAATTGGATACACCGGAGCAACCGGTGACGTTGCTTCCGACCTTCACACCGGTGCCTTCTACGCCGACGCCAACACCCTATCCCACGCCAACACTTTTCCCTACCGCACACCTGGGGAACACCGGTCTGCCAAACGGATTGCGCACCGATCACGACGACGTCCTCCGGCTGGCCCTGGCACTCTCTCCGGTCGTCGTGTTGATCCTGGGGATAGCAATCCTTAGAAAGCGATGGGGCCGATGGAGATAAAGATGGCGAAGCGAGAACAGAAAGCCTATCGGCGAGCAATGTTATGGCAAAGCGGGGCCTGGATGGGCGGAGTGATGCTGTTGGCCGTATTGGCTATGCTTCTGATTGCCTGCCGGACACATACCTCGGCCTCGGAATTACCGCAGACCGCCTCGAACAATTGGCCGATGTACCAGCACGACCCGGCTCATTCAGGCCGCACGCCGGCGACAATTGCCAACGGCGGGCCGCTCTATCTGCAATGGGCCTACTCCTTCGGCGAGCGGGTCGAGGTGGAGGCGCAGCCGGTCATCTCCGGCTCCGTCATCTATCAAGGGGTGATGAACGGCGAGATGCACGCCATTGACGCCGATACCGGTTCTTCCCTCTGGATCGAGCGGCCCGGCGGCCCCATCCCCCACACCGCCGCCGTCGCCGGAGACTGTGTTTACTTTGGCTCGCTCGATGGCAGCGTCTACGCCCTCGCCGCCGCCGACGGGCACACCGTCTGGCAATTCCAGACCGGCGGGCCGGTCGTGTCCGCTCCGGCGGTCGTGGACGGGCGGCTCTACATCGGTTCCAACGACGGCAACCTCTACGTTCTCGATTCCGTCACCGGCGCGGAACTGTGGCGCGTCGAGACCGGCGGGCCGGTCGTCTCCTCGCCCGCCGTCGCCAATGGGTTGGTCTACTTTGGCAGCGAGGACATGATCGCCCGCTGCATAGACCCGGTGCAGAAGCAAATCGTCTGGGCTGTGCCGCTGCACGGAGCGGGGATGCACAACACCCATCCTGTCATTTCTGACGATGGGGATGTGGTCATCTTCGTCACCGTCAAGCCCGGCGGCTCCTCCTACGTCCCTCTGGAAGATTACCCCAATGCCGCCAGCGGAGCTGACCCGGTGACAACCTGGAACAGCTATTACCAGGCCCATCCCGTGCTACGCACCCTCTACTACCTGGACGCGGCCACCGGCGCCGACCTGTGGAACCCGACCGCCAATCCACCCCGCTACGTCCCGCTGCCCATCCCCTACTGGACTCTGCTGCATCCTATCCTGGCATCCGACGGCAGCGCAGTCTTTCCTGCCCCGGCCGGCACGGCGAACCACCAATATGGCCTCGACCACGACAATCGCCTCTTCCGCGTAGACCTCTCCACCGGCGCGACCACGCAGGTCGCCGGTGGCTCCCTGCCGGAGTTCCAATTGCGCTTTGATGAGGTGGGTCGGCACGTTTTCTCCGGCGACGATTACTATTACACCATCAGCGAAGACCTGGGAGTCTACCGGCCCGACACAGGCACGATGCGCGCCCTTTTCTCCAACGGCGACCCTCCAGGCTACAACTTCGGCAGCCATATGAACCCGCTCAGCCCGCTCCCCAGCCGTCACCTGTGGCGCTACGGCGGCACAGTGGCGATGGGCGGCGTGCCCGGCGCCAGCCCGCCCATCGTTGCCAACGGCATGGTCTATTACACCTCCTACAGTTGGCTCTACGCCGTCGGCCCGACCGACCACGGCTACGACCCCGCCACCAGCTTCCCCGCCCGCGACGCCCGGCTGCACGAACTGACCTACCCGCGCAGCGATGCGCCCACCCCGGACGAGATTCAGGCCGAGATCGCCGCCCGCGTCGCCGACATCGTCGCCCTGGGGCCGGAATCCCCGCCGCTGGCCGTCCGCTGGGAGCAGGCCGACAAGCCGATGGATCACAATGAGTTCAACTTCGAGGTCTACGGCTTCGAGGCCGACATGGTGCGCGTGCTCGCCGAGGCATACCCCTACCTCTCCACCGCGCAACAGACCCAACTACGCGCCTATCTCTCCGCCCTCGTCACCGACACGCTCCTCGACGCAGACCATTACGCCTCCACATACGATTGCCTCCGCTTTGGGGAAGACGGGGTGCAGACCGGCGACGACTGTCAATCCGGCTCCGTCCCCACCGCCCGCTGGCTGGCCGGCAACCCCAACCTGATCGCCCTCCGGCTGTACGCTTTATGGGCCTACGCCGACGCCACCGGCGATTGGAGCAGCATCGAGTCCCACTGGTCACTCATCACCCAGCAATTCCAGAAGTTCGTGGACGCCTATGACCCCGACCTCGGCTTTTGCTACTTCGAGGAGTGGCGCGTCAAACGGCTCAACCTCCCCGCTCAAATCGAGATGGCTCAGGCGGTGCGGGATATGGCGGCCCATCTGGGCCACACATCCACGCAGGCCCAGGCCGCCACTTTGCTGAACGATCTATTGGACACCCGCGTCGCCCTGGCTGACTTCGTCCCCCATCTCTACGACATCGGCGAGCGAGAACCGGCCCACATCCGCCTCAACCCCGATGGCACCATCAACAACGAGGACATCATGCAGGGCAGCCCCTACAACAACGAGTTGATTCCCTACAGCGCCGAGTGGCGCAATCGGGATACCGACCCCAGCCAGGTCAACTGGTGGGATGGCAGCGCCTACCGCGTGGACGCCGGGCTGGAATTCATGCACTACCCGGCCCTCTCCGGCTACTTCCCGCTCTCCTCCGAACTGATAACCCGCCTGCGCTCGGACCTGCTCACGAAAACCGCCTACTACGTCAAATCCTACACGGTCAACAACCCCTGGTGGTGGATGAGCGACCTGGCGCACCACACCACCGGCAGCGGCGAGTACCTCTACCACAGCCCCACCCTGGCGTGGACACTGTTCCAGGTCAAAGCCTGGGTGCTGCAAGAGGACTGGAACACGCTGGCCCGCCAACTGCCGGAACCGGTCAGTTTCAACAGCCGCTACGACCTCTACCGGCTGCAAAACCTGGTCACGCTGCTATCGCTTTCCCCCACGCCCGCCCCGCCGCCCGTCACCCTGACCAAAACCGTCCGCCCCGTCATCGCCCGTCAGGGCGATACCCTGACCTACACCATCTCCCTGGCGGACATCAGCGGCACCGTCACCATCAGCGACTCCGTCCCCGGCGGCGCGGCCTACGTCACCGGCAGCGCACACATCACGCCGCCGCTGGGCGACCTCAGCGCCGACGCCGCCCTCATCCGCTGGACCGGCGACCTCACCACGACTACTGCCCTGACGCTCACCTTCGCCGCTACCGTCACCGTCGCCGCGCCGACTGCCATCGTCAACACCGCCGCCGTCGCCCATAACGGCCAAATCCACATCCTGACCGCGACATCTATCGCCAACGGCCTGCGCCTCTACTTGCCCATCCTGCTCAAGGAATACTTCCCCGGCACCCTGCGCCTGCCGCGCCGCGCTGCGCTTTCCCCCCTCCGTCGCGCCAACCTCCCCCACTTCCCCGACACCGTCCGCTGGGCCGAGTCCGCCATCTTCTGGTTCGGCAGAGTTGACCCGCCCGGCGCCCCCGGTCAGAACTACAGCGACGTGCGGCTGGCCTACACCGATTCCGAACTGGTCATCTACGTCAACATCGAGGACTATTACCTCTGGTATTACCTGGACGGTATGCCCGGCGGCGACCCCACCGATTACGACGCCGTCGCCCTCTACCTGGACACCGCCCACGACCGGGCCGCCTCCCCGCAGCCGGACGACTACCTCTTCATCAGCGGTCTCTGCCTTTTCCAGTGCGGCGACGGTTCGCTTTACCGCGCTGAATCGCGCGGGAACGGCTACGGTTGGGACACGACCTGGACGGGCGCGTGGGACGACAGTAAATTCGCCGCCTGGCTCGGCAACCCGCCCCACAACAACAACGACAACACCTTCGACTTCGGCTGGTGGAGCTACATCCACCTCCCCTGGGAGACCCTGGGGCTGACCGGCCCGCCGCCGGCCGGCACGACCTGGGGATTGGGCCTCACCCTCTACGACCGGGACGATATGCCGCCGGCCGGAGCCGTCGCCCCGCAGACCTGGCCGCAGGCGGCGGACATCTCCAGCCCCGCCACCTGGGGCGAGATCCACTTCGGCCTGGCCGCCTACACCCCGCCCGCCGCCATCGAGGAGGGCACGACCCTCATCCGGCGCGGCATCGGCCAGAGCGTCGTCGAGGACACATGGGTCGGCGGCGGCGGCACCTGCTCCGGAGGGCACAATGGCGACCCCGATAGCGACACCAACGGCACACATCCCGACCTGTACGTCGAGAACCAGGAACTCATCTCCGACCTGCCATGCTTCAGCAAGAGCTTCCTCCGCTTCCGCCTCGACCCCATCCCGGCGGGCAAAACCATCATCTCCGCCGCCCTCACCCTCCACCAGTGGAGCAACGCCGACTGGACACGCGCACAGCCCTCCCCCATCTGGCTGCTCACCGTGGACGGGGATTGGGAAGAGGATACCCTGACCTGGAACAACGCACCGCCGGCGCGGGAAAACCTCACCCTCACCTGGGTGGACGTCATCACCCCCGGCAACAACCCCGGCCGGCCCGGCAACCCCTACACCTGGGACGCTACCCAGGCCGTTGCCGAATCGTATGCCGCCGGAGCGCCGCTGGACATTGCGCTTTACACGGCGGACATCAACTTTCACAGCAGCAAATACCTCACCTCATCCGATACAGAGGACTGGAACGCCGTCGCCCGCCCCCTCCTGACCGTCGTCTGGGGCACAATCGCGCAGGAGCCTGGCCTGACTAAATCCGCCCGCACCGATGCGGCCGGCCATGGCACATCCCTTCAACCCGGTGGCCTCATCACCTACACTTTACACATCACCGGTTCCGGCCAGGCACTCACCGTCACCGATGTGCTCCCCACCGGCGTCAGCCACCCGCTCACCTACACGGCGAGCGACGGGTCTGTAGCTTACGTCCCCACTGCCAGGCGATTGACCTGGACGGGGACGCCGACCGCGAGCCAGGCGATCACACTCACCTTCCCTGTCACGACGACGCACAGCGGCCCGTATGTCATCATCAACACAGCCCATCTGACCTCGGCCACCGGCGCTACGGCGACGGCGAGCGTGATGGTCGTCGTTGACCCTGTACGACTTTTTCTGCCGTGCGTTTTGAGAGGAGCGAACCGGTGAAACGACGCTTTCTGATCGGCTTTCTTCTGGTCATCACCGGCCTGGTGATCCTGGTGATAGTTGTGCTGACCGTCCCCGCCTTCAAATTCCGCGACCGTGTGCGGGGGCGGTTGCAGCAGGCCGGGATTCTGCCGCCGCCGCTGCCGCTCTACGTGGCGCCCATCGCCCCTGCCGACCGCGTCACCGCCCGGCGGCTGGTCGTCGCCGCCCTGCACGACGCGACCTCGCGGGGCGACTACGAGCAAGCGGCCATGCTGAACGCGGTTCTCAGCCAGGAGGCGTTTCAACGTGCCTACCGCACCCTCGCCGCCTGGGAGAGCGTGCGAGACCCCGTGACCGACTTGATCCCGCATGCCACCTCGCCCTTCTACAACACCTGGGACAGCGAGGACGTGGCCGCCGACAATTTTCCCCATCTGTTGATCGCCGCCCTCTACCTCAGCCCGGACACTCAATCCGCCTGGCTCGACACCCTGGCGAGCGAACATGCCCTCTGCGGCGACCTGGCCTGCCGCGTAGACCTGGACAGCGGTGCCGTCGTCGCCGAAGACCTGGACACCCGCATCTTCGGCAGCTCGGAGTACGCCAAGGACGGCCTGCTGGCTATCGTCGAGCGATTCGGCCCTGGCCCATGGCTTGACCGCATGACAGACGGAATAGATGCCATATTGGACACGGCCTACGTAGAAACCCAGGCCGGGGTCATTCCCTCGCGCGGTACGGAGGCCAACGGAGAGCTTCTTCAGGTGCTCTCCCGGCTCTACTGGGTCACCGGCGAGGAGCGCTATCTCCAGATGGCCGAACGCATCGGAGAAGCCTACCTGTTCGAGGTGCTGCCCAACAACCACGGCCTGCCGGCCGACTATTGGGATTTCCGCGCTCAAAGCCCACTGCCGGAAGACAGCCGCTTTCGGCCCGACGCGGAGAGCAGCGCCGGACACCCTTTCCGTCTGGTCGACCACGGCGGCGAGATCATCCCCGGCCTGACCGAATTGTACTTTATAGAGAAAATGCAACACCGCCCCCAGGCAGACCGCTACCGGGAACCGTTGGTGCAATTCCTGGACCGGATTCTGGTCACGGGCCGTACCCCGGAGGGACTGTGGTACCGCCGTGTGGATGCAACCACCGGCCAACCTCTTGACGGTCAACTGGCCGACACCTGGGGCTACATCCTCAACGGCTACCAGACCTTCGACCTGGCTGAAGGCACAGACCGTTACGCCGCCGAGATTGAACGCACCATGCGGGCCGCCGCCGCCCGACACTCCATCCAATGGGAAAGCGACTGGCAGGATGGCTACGCCGACGCCCTCGAATCCATGCTCTACCTCCTCCCCTGGTTCGACATCCCGGAGTGCCGTTACTGGGTGGACGACGAAATCGAAGTCATGTTCCTCAAGCAGCAGCCCGATGGCTTCGTCGAAAACTGGTATCTGGACGGCAACTTCGTCCGCACCGCCCTGATGTACGCCCGCTACAAGACTCAAGGGCTGCTGCTCGACCCCTGGCGGGAGACCGTCCGGCTCGGCGCGGCACACGACCGTGACAGCGACACGCTTTACGTTCACCTGGCCGCCCAGGGGGATTGGCAGGGAGTGCTCCGTTTCGACACGGCGCGGCACAGCACTATCTGGCACATGCCCGCCGAGTACCCACGTCTCAATGGAGCGCCAGAGTGGTACATCGTCGAGCCGGAGAACGTGTACCGTGTCACCAATTTGGACACCGGTGAGACCGTGTCTTACTCGGGACAGGATTTGATAGACGGCTTGCCCATCACCCTGAAAAGAGGACCGGGCAGCACACTGCGCCTGACCGTCTCGCAGTGAAAGTATCGTACAGGAGGAAAAATGATGGATGATAAACACTTGCCTCACGAATCACAGTGCCCCCATGGTCACACACGGCCGGAAAAAGCCGGAGCCTGGAAGATCGGCTATTGGATTTTAGGGATCGGTTCTTTGCTCTGGCTGCTCCTGCGCAGCGGAACCAAACCGCGCCGCCTGGCCTATCCCTGCCAGCGCGTCGCCGCGGCCAACAGCGTCGGCTTTCTGGCCTACCTGGCCGCCCTGCTCAGCTCTGCTACCTTGCTTCGGCGGCTCAAGGCGACCTTTACCCCCTTCCGGCTGTTCCTGTTCGTCGTCGGCCTGCTATTGACCGTGGTCTTGCAGAGCAGCGTCACCGCTCCTACCGCGCCAATTCTGGCCGCCAGTCCCACACTCCCGGCCTGGACATCCGACTCCGCCGTCTCCAACGTCTTCGCCATCACCAACGTCCCGGAACCGCAGTACACCCTGGACGGCGGCAGCATCCCCTCCGGCGTCTCCCCCGCCGAGGCCCTGCACGACGATGGCGTGGACGCCCTCGTCACCCTGATGGAAGCACACGGCGACTACTTCTACCAAACCACCGACCACCCCACCGGCATCTTCGCCGCCGACGACGTAATCGTCATCAAAATCAACAATCAATGGGACGGGCGCAACGGCACCAACTCCGACGTGCTCAAAGGCGTCATCTACCGGCTGGTGCAACACCCGGAGAATTTCACCGGCGCGGTCATCGTCGCCGAAAACTCCCAGGGCGCCAACCCCGACTGGTACAACCAGACCGGCGGCAACAACTCCCAATTCCAGGACCAATCCTACCAGGATGTAGTCCAGGCCTTCGCCGGACAGGGCTACCACGTCTGTCTTGCCAACTGGGACGCCCTCCGCGCCACCTCCGTTGACGACTACGATGCCGGAGACAACGACGCCGGCTACGTCTTCGAGGACGCCGACGACACCGCCGAGGAACAGAACCACCGCCGCCTCTCCTACCCCAAGTTCGACATCGCCTGCAACGGCCTGAACCTTGCCGTCAGCATGAAACAGGGCCTCTGGAACGGCTCCTCCTTCGACGCTGACCACCTCAAAATGATCAACCTCCCGGTACTCAAGCGACACAACTCCGCCTGGGCCACCATTGCGATGAAAAACTACCTCGGCTTCATCACCACCTACGATGCCGGCGTCCGCTGGGTCAGCCCGGGCTACAAGCACTGCTGGCTGATGGGCCAGATGGACAACAGCGACACCTGCAACACCTACACCAACGAATACGGCCTCATCGGGCGGCAGATGGCCCGCATCCGCCGCGCCGATCTGGACATCGTGGACGCTATCTGGGTCAACCCCCGCGACAACGCCTCCTACCACGCCCGTGCCCGCCGTCAAGACGTGCTCCTCGCCAGCCGTGACCCCTTCGCGGTGGACTACTACGCCTCCGAGTTCATCCTGGCCCCGCTGATTCAGACCTACGAACCCACCCTCGACTACACCCAGGCGCAAGCGAGCACCCACGGCGGCTGGTTCCGGCGCGGCTTACTCGCCAACGTCGCCCGCCTGCGCACCGAAGGCATCACCGACACCATCAACATTGACGACAGCATGACCCGCGAGGAGGAACTGGCCCAATTCAACGCCTACGTCGCCGACGCCAACGCGCCCGCCGTCCCCACCCTCACCCTCACCGCCCCCAACGGCGGGGAGACCTGGACAATAGGAGACCAGGCGCAAATCACCTGGACTTCTACCAACCTGTCCGGCGACGTGCACCTGGAGTACTCCACCGATGGCTTCGCCACCTCTCCACACACCATCGCCGCCGCCACATCGAACGACGGCGCGTACACCTGGCTCGTCCCCGACGACCCATCCACCACCGTCATGGTGCGCGTGGGTAGCACCGTCACCGCCACCATCAGCGACACCAGCGACGCCGTCTTCACCATCGCCGCGCCGCCCCCGCCTCCATCGCCCACCTTGACCCTCATCGCCCCCAACGGCGGCGAGAGCTGGGAAATCGGCTCCCGGCAACCCATCCGCTGGACTTCTACCAACCTCTCCGGCGACGTCCGCCTCGACTACTCCACCGACGGCTTCGCCACCGCCTACACCATCACCGCTGCCATCAGCGACACCGGCATCTACACCTGGACCGTCCCCAACACCCCCTCCGAAAGTGCGTTGGTGCGCGTCAGCAGCGCCCTCACCGCCACCATCAGCGACACCAGCGACGCCGTCTTCACCATCGCCGCGCCGCCCCCGCCTCCATCGCCCACCTTGACCCTCATCGCCCCCAACGGCGGCGAGAGCTGGGAAATCGGCTCCCGGCAACCCATCCGCTGGACTTCTACCAACCTCTCCGGCGACGTCCGCCTCGACTACTCCACCGACGGCTTCGCCACCGCCTACACCATCACCGCTGCCATCAGCGACACCGGCATCTACACCTGGACCGTCCCCAACACCCCCTCCGAAAGTGCGTTGGTGCGCGTCAGCAGCGCCCTCACCGCCACCATCAGCGACACCAGCGACGCGCCGTTTACGATTCGTGGCCCGTGGGCATTCGAGGACGCCTTCAAGCGGGTTTGGCCGGAGGATGTACAGAGTGGAGAACAAATGACGTATACCATCGTCTTGTACGAGGCACTCCAGGCAACGCTTACGCTGACCGACGTCCTTCCCGCGCCGCTGACGTATGTGACCGGCAGCGTGCGGGTTGATCCTGTTGGTCACGGGACCCTGTTGCCCCCTGGCACTGCGATCCGCTGGACAGGTGTCGTTACCGGAGGCCAGCCGGTGACGATCACGTTCCAGGCCAATGTGCCGACCAGCATCGGCTCGGCGGCTCTCCCGGTCGTCAACCGCGCCCTGGTATCGCGCGATGGCGCTGCACCGGTGGAACTCACAGCGACGGTGTGGGTCAACGCATACCGCATCTACTTGCCAGTGGTACTGCGGAGTTTTTGAAGGGAGTGTGAAACGATGAGCACCCTGGACTGGATGACGGGAAGCCTGATTCAGTGGGCGCTCTCCATCGCCATCGCCTTGCCATTTTGGGCACTGGCGGCTGTCATTGAGACTGCCAATGCTGGCCCAATGCGCCGTCGCCGGACAGCGGCCTGGTATCGAGGGGGCAGGTTGGCGCTCTTCTTTCTGGTCAGCCTGGCGTTGGCCCGCATGCCCGCTGCCTGGACACCGATTCCTTTCCCATGGCAGGCGATGGTGTTGGAGGCAGCTTGGGCGTTGGTTTTCCTGGCCCTTTTTGACCGGGCAGGCCATACCGACAGCTCCGGTCTGACCCTGCGGATCAACCGAACAGCCTGGCGCGACAGCTTGCTGGTCACAGGGGCATTGATCGTCTTCGTTGTACTCCGCAGTGTGGCGATTCGGTGGTTGGGTCTGGGAGGCGAGAACGGTGGGGGAATCGGATGGGAGTATCTGCTCTACCAGATGACAATGCCAGGCATCGCCGAGGAATTGAGTTACCGGGGCGTCATTCAATCGGGGCTGAATGCAGTTTTCCCACTTTCCCGAAAGTGGCGTGTGGGAGGGGCACACCTGGGATGGGGGTGGTTGATCGCCTCCATTCTTTTCTGGGCGCCACATGCCATCCGGGTTGGATCGGCGGGTCAGGTGGTGTTCTACTGGCCGACCTTGACAATGCAACTGGTAGTGGGCGGGGCGTTGGGATGGATGCGTGAGCGGACGGGGAGTATCTTCCCTGGAATCATCGCTCACAATCTGGTCAATGTGGCCTGGATGATGTTGTAAGCAGTCTTCACCACCCAACATATTGATCGGCAACCCTCCCGCAGGTTTGAAATTACGTCAGTTGCACGTGTATAGCCCCACATCAGGGCACAAAATGCCCCTAAACCGCTTCTGAACCTGCGGGAGGGTCAAAATGTCGGGTAGTGAGTAAGCAATCTACGTGTGCACAGCGTGTGCCGCGCCTCCCACGCCCTGCCTCGAAAATAAACCGGGGCAAGCAATGGAATGGGGATTCCGGCGCTGCGACCTGCGAATCCGCGATTCGGCGGCCTCGCCGGTCACAGACCGGCTTG
>CAZXVB010000011.1:0-18552 GCA_964643875.1 uncultured Anaerolineales bacterium
CACACCACTCGCTTCCCACTGGAACCAGCACGTCGTCGGAGGGGGGACACTGGCGCTGGGAGTGGATGGGGCACGTTTCATCCTCGCCAATACTTCTGGTCGGCGGTACGCCAACGCTCAGATAGACGATTACCAGGGACTTCCCCGCCGGCGCTTCCCGTGGCGTCCACCGCTGCGACTGACAGTACTGGCGCGTTTCTCCCATCCATCGGGCCAACTGCCCGGCACAGCCGGCTTCGGCTTCTGGAACGATCCTTTCCTGATGACCGGAACGCGTATCCCCACCCTGCCCCGTGCCGTGTGGTTCTTCTATGCCTCACCGCCATCGAATATGAAACTGGACCTGCATACCCCTGGGAATGGATGGAAAGCGGCCACGGTGGATGCTTTACACCCATTTGCTGTGGCTATGGGAGCCTGCTCCCCCCTACTGATTTTGCTGATGAACATACATCCGCTTTACCGCCGATGGTGGTCAGCGATCCAGAGGGTCTTGAAAGTGCGCGAGGCGACCATTCACGCCGACATGACCGATTGGCACACGTATACTCTGGAGTGGGGTCTCGAAACGGCCTCGTTCTACGTGGATGGGGAAAGCATTCTGGAGCATGCCCCGGCGCCCCGTGGACCATTGGGGTTTGTGATGTGGTTGGACAATCAGTACCTGATCGCCACCCCGCAGGGGCGCTTTCGGTGGGGATTGATAGATGTGACGGGGGATCGTTGGATGGCGGTCAAGTGGTTTTCCATATCACCGGGCCAGATGTAGACGAAGGCCGCTGGCAGTAGGGGGAATCCTGCCCTACCTACATCGCAGTGGAACACCAGCGACCTTTCCGATCAATCCATTTCGAGATCGAACAGGAGATCGAGCAACTCTTCCAGTAAATTCGCGACGCGGTCGTCGTCGCCGGCCGTCTGAGCGGTTTGCAGGTCGGTGAGCAGAGCCTGTAACTCTTGACGATCCTCTGGCTCGAGATCATCCCTTGCCATGACGCGGCGAGCACGCTCTACCCACTTTGCGACCCCTGTCGAGGGGACCGGAGGGGAATACGCTTCCGTCTCAGCAAACCGCTCTCGCGCGGCCACGATCTCTGACTCGCTCAGTCGTGCCTGACTGGCCTGGATGGTGACCCGTTTTTCCTGGCCGGTGTGACGGTCTCGGGCAGTGACATCGAGGATACCGTTCACGTCCAGATCGAACTGCACTGTGACCTTGGCCAGCTCGCCAGGGCGTTCTGGCTTCAGTCCATCAATCAAAAATTCTCCCAGCAGGGTATTCTCCGAAGCGGTCGGCTGCTCTCCCTGGTAGATTCGAATGCGGACGGTGTCCTGTTCAGGATGCAGCGTCGAGTAGACCTCTTCTCTGGTTACCGGGATCGTCGTGTTGCGGCGAATCAACACGCTGTAACAGTCGGGGACCAACAACCCCAGCCGTTGTTCGACTACCTCTATTCCCAGCGAATGCGGGGTCACGTCCACCAGGATCGCGTCTATAGGCTCACCGGCAATGATGCCGGCCTGGACGCCGGCCCCCAGGGCAACAGCCTCCTCCGGGTTGATGGTCATTTGAGGTTCGGTGCGTAAACGGTCGGCCACCAACTCCCATACGGCCGGGATGCGGGTAGAACCGCCGACCAGGAGCACGTGACTGAGCGCCTCCGCCTCGACCTGCGCATCGGATAGCACCCGATCGACCGATTCTATCGTTTCCCCCAGGAGGTCACCGATGGCTTGCACGAACTCTTCCCGGCTGACCTCGTATTCCATATGAAGGGGGACACCGTGCTTTTCGGCAATGTACTCTTCTTTGATCCAGGCATATGGGTGAGAGGAGAGTTGTATCTTAGCTTGCTCGGCGGCTCGCATCAGACGCGCCCACGCGCGCCGATCCTGGCGGAGGTTCACCCCGTGATCCTCCTCGAATCGCGTAGCCACTATGGCCGCCAGACGCTCGTCGAAATCGTCGCCCCCCAGCCGAGTGTTGCCGTGGCTGGCTCGCACTTCGACGATCCCTCCCATCAACTCGACCAATGAGACATCGAAGGTGCCTCCGCCCAGGTCGTAAACCAACACCATCTGGTCCTCCATCCGGTTCAAACCGTATGCCAGCGCGGCCGCGGTCGGCTCATTAATAATGCGCCGCACGTTGAAACCGGCGATCCGTCCAGCGTCGTGGGTAGCCTGGCGGGCAGCATCGGGGAAATAGGCCGGCACCGTGATGACAGCGTCGGTGACCATCTCCCCCAGATTTCGTTCGGCGATCTGTTTCAACTCCCGGAGGATAAAGGCCGATATCTCCGGGGGGGTGAATGTCTGATTCCCCAATTGCACCCGGTAGTCGGTACCCATCCTGCGTTTGATGGAGCGCACCGTGTTCTCTGGAGCGAACACATATTGGTTGCGCGCCGGTGTTCCCACCAGCCATTGACCGTTGGGGGAATAACCAACTACCGAGGGAATGATCCGTTCTTCCCCATTGGGCAACATACGTGGAGCGCCGCTTTGTACGACGGCGACGCCCGAATTGGTTGTGCCTAAATCAATACCTACAATTGTACTCATGTGAACTCCTGACGCATTACTCAGCCTACTCTCCCTCGGGCGGGCATAGTTCAGCCTGAAACTGCTTCCGGCCTTACGGGAGGATAATATGTCCTACTATGCATATTAGGTGGACATGTTCGCTTCCGGTCTGTGTCCGTCTCCATCGTCGGCCGAGGGACGATAGACGATTACTTCAGCATAGCGCAACACGCCGGCCGGACAACGGTATCCCCGCCGCTCCTCCGCCACAATCGTCCCCGCCGTCTCCGCACCGACATCGGTGGTACCAATGGCAATGTGCAGGTAGGGATCGAATGGATGACCGACAGTGGGGATTGGGACCACGCCACCGGCAGCGAGGATCGCCAACATCCGTTCCCGCACGAGACGCAGCCCATCCAGCCAGCCGGCCAACATCGCCCGGTCGGCGGGGGAGACGAGCAGAGCCTGAGCCGGCGTGATCGCAGCAGCTGTCGCCGCCCGGTCTCGAACAGCCAGATACCGCCGTCCGCTGGCAATAGCACTCTCCAGCCCATCCAGCGCCGGCAGAAACGCCTCCAGTAACTCGCGCTCACGGGCATTCACCCGTTCCTGGACGATTTCCTCGACCTGCCGTTCGTACTGTGTGCGGGTGGCCTCGATCGCGGCGATAGCCTGTTCCCAGTGACTGCTTTGTTCTTCGGCCAGAGCATTGGCCTTGAATTGCGCCTTTCCCAGTTTGCGGATTTCGTCCTTCAGAAGGCTCAATGTGGCCTCAAACTGCTCGGTCTGGGCTTGAGAGGCCTGTTGAGCCGCCTCGGTTTCCTGCTGAAGTTGGGCCACAAAGACAGCCAGGGTTTCCCACAGTTGACGACGGTCACTCATAATTTGATCGGCTCGTAGTCTGCCTTGAAATCCGTTCGTGTCAGATCGCTCCCTGCTTGCATCCGAACCACTATGTCCTCGATGTGGATTTGCAGATCCAATTTCTTCCGACGCTTGCGGGGTTGCCACGAAGATGGCGGTCGGAACAGGAAGAGATCGGTTTCTGCTTTAGCCTCAGCCGTCCGGAGCTTTTCATATGCAGCCCGAATAATTTTGAAAACATCGGGGTGCTGTTCAGGGGGATATTGACGCACCAGGTCAAAATATGCCCGTTTGACCTCCCGCAAGGAGGCCCCACGCATCACCCCTAGCACCGCGTAAGGATCACTGCTGGTCAAGTTGGGAGTACGTTGCCCCGGCTGCTCTCGATTACGCTGTTCAGAACCAATAGTCGTCATCACTATCATCATCCTCGTAGAAACCTGGGGGAGGCAAGAAATCATCATCGTCTTCCATTGCCAATATGGCGCGTATCCATCCCCATGGTTCAGTGAATACCATACGGGCCATCCGAATTCGCTCCAGCAGATCCTGGTCGTGTTTTTGATTGGCGATCTTTTCGCCTTGTCTCCAATGTCGTTCCGCGACTTGTCGGTCAAACAGATGTATAGCTACAATACCCAACATCAAGTATATCTGTCCCAAGGCGATACCGGCCTGTAGACCGCGTTCCAGATATTCCTGTGCTATCTCCCACGCGTTGGCACCGACAGCCATTTCACCAATCGAAACGAAGACCGGATCATCCGGTGCAGCTTTTTCGACTGCCCGTTCTAACCACGGGCGCGCCACATCCGGATCGTCCCCAATGCAATAGTACGCCTGTTGAATGTAGAACGTGTACGGAACTGTGGCCTCCGACTCGGCCTGCTCGAGCACGTGCCACGCCTGTTCGGTGTTTCCCACTTCTAGCCAGGCGTGGATGATCTCGTCGTACACGGCCAGATCGTCCGATGCGCGGGCAAGAGCCTGTGCGATGTTAGGTTGGGCAGATTCCAATTGGTTCATCCTGATCTGGCAGCCACCCATTGCGGCTAACAAGCGGGCATTCGTCGGCTGGTAACTCAATGCTTTCTCGTACTGCTGAAGCGCAAAGGATGGTTGTCCCCAGCTCAGGTAGCGCTCGGCCTCATTCTGGTAGTAATCTACCAGCAATTGCCGGGCCGTTACATTGTCCGCATCGAGTTCCAGCACCCGCTCCCAGTATTTTGGGGCCGCTCCATGATACCACCAATTTTCGCCAGCATAGATGACCTCCCCTATGCGCAACAGGGCCGGGATGTAGTCGGGGTTCTGTTCTAACACACGATTCAACTCATTTTCGGCCGACCGAATCCGGCCGTTGTTCAGCAAGATATCGGCCAGTTCCATGCGTGTTTCGAGGTGCTCCGGCCGCCATTTGACAGCCATCCGATACACTTGGATAGCTTCATCATATTCACCGATGCGGGTGTAGGTCTCGGCCACCCGTCGCCACAGTTGGGCGACTACATCCTCTTCGATGGCATCGGGGTGGTCTGCCCGGCGGGGACGGCGACGCAAGGCTTCGCGCCATTTTTCCCCGGCAACCAGAAACTCTTCGGTTTGCTCGTATGCCAGCGCTAGATTGTAGGCCAACCGAAAACTCCCCCCCGCGATCTGTTCGGCGGTTTCCCAGTGCTCTCTGGCGCGTTCCCAGTCGCCAACGAGGGCAGCATCGTACCCTTTTTGTTGATGGATGTGGGAGATCAGTCGCTGCAAGGACTTATCGTTGGGGCGATGCCGACGGGCTTCACCGGCAGCCACCAGCGCCCCATCCACATCCCCCTGTTCCAACCGTTCCTCGGCCAGGCGGTGGTAGATTTCACCCATATTGTGGTGTAAATAGGTGCGCTCCATCCCGGCCGCACAGGCAGCGTTCCATTGCCAACGAGCGGTATCCCAATCTTCGTTTCGGGCAGCCAACACACCCATGTAATAATGCGCAATTCCCAATTCATCTGTGTTGGCCGGGTTTTCGATGCTAGCCTGGAACGCGGTCTGGGCAGCGGCATCATCGCCTGCATCCAATGCGGCCAGGCCTTTCCAAAGCAACGGAGCGTCGGAGGAAAGTCGGTATGGGCGACGGAGAAATGCACGTGCAACAAGAAGCTTTTTCTGCTCTTTTTCGGAGAGAGCCGACCAGACCGGGGCTTTTTGGGGATCCTTCCCTTGTTGGAACAACGCCAGCGCCAGGGGATAGGCTGCTCGTGTAGCAAACTGCGATTGGGGAGCATCCCGCCGGACGGCCCGGTACATTTCGATAGCCTGATCGAGATCGTTTAAGCGGTGTGCCGCCAGCCCCAGATGGTATGTGTAGCAAGCGTTGTCAGGCTGCAACTCAGTAGCTTTCCTGAGATCGTCCAACCCACCTGATGGATTTGGCTGAGAGCCATAACTCCGTTTGACTCCACGCCGAAAATACACCTGGGCGAGGGCAGAATTGACGTTGCCGGTCATCTTATCTGGCGCACGTTCTTGGGCTTTTTCCCACCACTCAATGGCCCGGTCGTAGTCTCCTTTTTGGAAAGCCCGATGCCCCTGCCGCATCAAACTGTTCAAGCTTTGTCGGATGCGCTGTCGTCGGCCTTTTTTATTTCGCTTTCTTCTGCCCACAATATACTCATTTCTAATTCTAGGGTGCAACTTCTGGTATGTGCAGGGTATTATATGGCTTTTTATGTTTCTGTCAACGATAACCACTCCCTCTCCCGCAGGTTCGAGGAATGCCGAGGCGTCAAAGTGCCCTCCGGGCGGTTATCTGCATCTGCAAGATGGCGTGTCACAACTTGCGGGAGGGGAATGTGGATACGTGATGCATCCGAACAGCCCTGCAGGGCGTTTAACCTTCTTTCCAAACGGGCCGTTCACCGATTCGTTCTACAGGGGGGTAGGCCCGGCGGATGAGCAAAGTCAGAGGAATGCCTACGAAGCCGCCGGCCGCTGCTTGCATGATGTTAGGAATGACCTCGGTGGTGGCACCGGCCAGCCCACCGTAGACAGGAAGCAATTCGCCCAGGAAGTACAATCCCACCAGAGAGAAGGCCCCCGCGGCCCACGCAACGATTAGCCCAGCGGTTCCCTTACCCTTGCCAAGATACCCGGCGACCAGTCCCTGCACGCCATGGGCGATCAAGGTCAGGGGAGCCCATACACCGTACCCACCTAACAGGTCTGCCAGGGCGCAACCAATGCCTCCCGCTATAGCTCCGGTGACTGGGCCGAAAGTAAAGGCCGCAAAGAATACAAGGATGTCACCCATATGAACGTATCCCCCCGTACCGGGGATCGGTACCCGTGGCAAGAAACCGGTCGCCACGGTAACCATTGCAATCATCACAGCGGTGATCGTCAACCGAGTCGGGTTCCAGTATGTTCGCATCTGTTCTCCCTTCTTCGCATTTCGTCTTCAATTAGTTCTTCCGTTATCCGTATTCATCTGCACCATCACAATGGGGCACCACAACAAGGATGTAACCAGTGGAAGGATACCAAGAACAGCCAAAGTTGTCAATCGGCGGTTCAAACACGGACTTTCAGTTTCAGAGAGCTGCCCCACCTATCCTGAATGCAAACGAAAGCTGGCTGCTGGCTGTCCACCTGTTACGGATGGCTTTTCTTTACCACCAATCTATCGTATACTTGGATGTGAGCAATTGACTCTAACTTGTCCGGGTGGGGATTCTCAAGCACAAAATCAGGGCACAAAATGCCCCCAAACCGCTTCTGAACCTGCGGGAGGGTCAGAATGTCGGGTAATGAGAACCGGGGCAAGCGCCGGAATGGGGATTCCGGCGCTGCCTCGAAAATAGGACCGGTTCGGCAAGGTCTCTGACCGCAGCCGGAATTATCAGGGTAGCCGAGGGCAATGCCCTCAGTTACCCTGAAAATAGACCGGCCTGCCTCGAAAATAGGACCACCCTTTCAGTATGGCATGTAAAAACAGAAGTCAAAATAAAATCCGATGGGCCTTATGCTGGGGGAGCATCATAACAGGCATCATAACAACAGTCGTGTTGGGATGGCTCTATGCATTCTCCTCCTCCACATCAGCATGGCAATTGCCCCCCACGTATCAGGCCTTCCCGCCCACAGAGGAACAGAGGATGACCGCGCAGTCGGATGTACAGGTTCGCTTTGAGACGGTAGTCATCTCCACATACCCCTATGCGGAATACTTGACAACGGTGCAGGACCCGGTGTTCGGCATACCTTATCGAAAATTGAACTGGGCTGCGTATGAAGGTTCCCACCCTGTCCCCAGCCCCCGTGAGTATATCCTCATCGTGCTGGAAAACGAGTACCTGCGGGTCTCGTTGCTGCCAGAATTGGGAGGCCGGGTTTACCAAATCATCTTCAAGCCGACCGGAAACAACGTATTGTATCAAAACCCGGTCTTGAAACCCACCCACTGGGGGCCGTCCGATCAGGGGTGGTGGCTGGCGGCAGGGGGAATCGAGTGGTGTTTCCCCGTGGATGAGCACGGTTACGAGTGGGGAGAGCCATGGAGCACCGAGATCGTGACGTCTACGCAAGGCGTCACCGTCACGGTACGGGACACTACCGCCGACCGGGCGCGGGTGGCCATAGCCATCCATTTGCCACCTGCACGGGGATACCTGGCCATCACCCCGCAGATCGAGAATCCCACCGATATCCCCATCACCTATAAGTATTGGACCAACGCTATGTTAGCGCCGGGACCGGGGAACTCTGTGGGGGCGGAGACGCAATTCGTCTTCCCGACGACAGAGGTAGCGATCCATTCCACCGGCGATTGTCGGCTGCCGGGATGCGGCACGCAGCCGACCGCGCCCAACTATCGCATCCCCTGGCCGGTTTACCAAGGTGTAGATTATTCGCGCCTGGGGAATTGGCGAGAGTGGATCGGATTCTTCGAGTACCCCCAGGCCCAGGGTCCTTTCGCCGGCGTGTACGACCGGGCAGCGGACATCGGAGTCGTGCGGGTGTTCCCTCCCGACATAGCCCGAGGCAGCAAGGGGTTCGGTTTTGGATGGTCCGCCCCCATTGACGCCCGTCATTGGACCGATGACGGTTCGATGTACGTCGAGTTGCACGGTGGAGCGGCCCCCACATTCTGGGATACCGTCACGCTCCCCCCCGATCAGGTTGCGCGTTGGACGGAATATTGGTATCCGCTGAGCGGCATTGGCCGTCTGGACGCAGCGACAGCGGTGGCAGCCATAGGCGTGCAGGTGGCCGATGGGCGTTTCCAGGTTGGGTTACACACCACAGAGCCGTACAGCGCCGGACACGGCACGTTGTATGGGTGGGAATGTACCCGTTGCGCGGGATTAGGGCACTGGGACGTTCCAGCAATCGCACCAGGCAACCCATTTAGTGTGACAGTCCCCACGGCCGGCCGCCGGCTGACCGAGACAGCCTGGGTTTATCTGAACACGACCGGAGAAGTACAGGTCGCTTTCAACGCATGCCAATGTGCCCCCCCCACGACTACGGTCGCACCCTTGCCGTCATGGGTAACAACGAATTCTTTCACTGTGACGTGGAAATTGCCGGAGACATGGTCAGGCGTGGCCCGCTACGATGTGCAGTTCCGCGATGGATACGAGGGAAAGTGGCGCGATTGGCTCACCGGAACGTATGCCCTTTCGGCTACCTTTACCGCCCCTTCCAGCAACGGACACACGTTTTTCTTCCGCGCCCGTGCCCGTTCTCCCTATGGCGACAGCGCTCCGTATGGACATAAGGATGAGCAATGGGGCCAGGCGTTTAGCAGCATATTGATGACCCCGGCGCCGGTGCTAGTCACATCATCCAAAGACGCAACGCCATATCTTTTCCATCTGGGGGAGAACTTGACCTACACCATCGTCGTAGAAAACACAGGCAATCTCACCGCACAGGTAGCGATGACAGATACGTTACCCGCCACGCTGGAGTTGGTAACGGCGGAGGAACCGGTGGGCACAACGGGAGACCCGTCAGGCTCTATCAGGCGTTGGAATGGGGCACTGCCACCGGCAATGAGCCTGCGATTTCGGTACGTCTTCTCCCCTACGGAAGCGACTCCGCTCGGCGTCCCGCTGACCAACACGGTCGAACTCAGCGGCAGCGTCCTGGGCCCGGTGGTGCGACGGGCCACCGTCGTCCGGGCGTATCGCTGCTGGCTACCACTGATCCTGAAGTGACCCCGAAGTGATCCCGAAGCAATCCTACTGAACGGTGACGACGACCGGACCCATCAGTCGTACACACTCCCCATCCATGAAGCAGATGGTCATCCACAGATGGTAAGTTCCCGCCTCAGGGATATTGAGGTGATCGCGCCACTCGAAATGTTGGCCGGGTTGGAATTCCGAATAACTCCAGCTCTTTTGGAATTGACCGGTCTCCTCAACCACAGTGCCCAACGCCAGATACTGCACTGTGGTCCCGGTGGTGTTATGGATCCACATATTGAACCAGATATCTCCCCCAACTGGATAGGGGCCAGGAGCGCCTTCCACCTGATATCCGTCGGCGACCAACCCGCGCACCGATGTCGAAGGCGCCGGGGTAGCGGTCGCCGGCGGCGCGGTGGGGACGGGTGTAGCCGGCGGCGCGGTAGGCAGGACGGGGGAGGGCGGCGGTTGAACCGAGGGCACATTATCCACGTTCTCGGCCGTCACGTAGGTGTCAATGACCCACGCGGTCGTGTCATTGTAACGGATCTGCCACCAATCGTTGTAACGTCCGATCACCTGCGCCTGTGTACCGGGTTCCATATATCCCAATTTGGAGAAACTCGTTCCCGGCCCGCTGCGCACATTCACTCCATAAGAGCCGGCGGTGACCATTGCCGGTACGGGCGTGTTGGTGGGAGTCGGAAGCGTCGGGGCCACAGTGGGCGGCGTGGTGAGAGTCGGAAGCGCCGGGGCTACAGTGGGCGGCGTGGTGGGGAGCGGGGTGTCAGCTGCCGGTGAGACGCTCGACAGGGGAGTGGCCGTGGGCCACGCGGCCGTGTTGATCGGCGTGGACAGAGCCTGGTCAGTTGATGGAGATGGTGTAGTGAGCTCGGGAGATGGCTCTCCCTGCTGACTCCCTACGAAGCCATACCAGATCAACGCCACGCCAATCCCTACGGCGATGATCCATCCCATGATTGCCAGCAGACTACCGCCGCCACGAGACCGAGAATACGGGTTTCGATTCATCATCAGAACACTCCTACGATGATACTTCGAGACGATACCGCGAGTTGCGGAACGTGTCCTCGACATCCAGATGTCCATCGAGCATCCATCGCCCCGGTTGCCCCTGGAAACGCGATCGTCTCGACCGCATGGCCGAAGCGCCGTCGCCTCGACCGTCCCTGGTCAAGCTACGGCGCCCAGGAAAGCCGCTGAGATGCCCAATCGGGGAGATTAGGTCCCAAGGAAAGAATTTTGTGCGGATCTTCGCCGTTGGTACCCATCAGGTAAATGCCCCAGTTGCCGTCTCGGTTGGAAACGAAGGCAATGCCCGATCCGTCCGGCGCCCACACCGGCAGGCCATCTGTAGCAGGGTCATCGGTGAGCACGACAACGCCACCGGTGATGCTGAGCAAGAAAATGTCCCAATTGCCGCTGACATCGGACATATACACCAATAACTGGCCATTCGGGGCCCAGTTCAAGCCGATGTCGTTGATGCTGGCCGTCAAACGGGTAGCCGGTTGGTCATCGTCTGGATTGTCGGCAAAGATGCCACACATACCGTTTGCGTCACAGCCGGTCCATGCCAACAACCCTGTCGGCCCCCAGATGGGGCCTTTCCCCTCAGCGTGATACTGAGGCTCAGACGAGCCATCCATCGGCATAATGTAGATTTGCCAAACTCCACCGGCGTCCTGGGCCGCATACGCAACCCGGCTCCCATCGGGGGAGAAAGTAGGCCAAGCGAGGTTGGCCCCATTGGCGACTGGCTGGGGAATCGTTGCTCCCGCAGGCAGGAACGAAAGGCCGGCGGACGATCGATTCCGGTATCCCAGCCCACCGGTGCCCCACACCCAGCATGGTTGATCGGCATTGGTAGCCATTTTTACCAACTGTCCACCGGCAAACAGGGCGTACACGTCATAGATACCAGTCTGAGTATTGTAGACTGGATAGGCCAGCCGCCCGGTTGTGAATCCAACAGGTGGTTCCGTCAGAGTGATCGTCTGCGTGCCCGTCAGGGGAGCGATGGGCGTAGGTGTCGCCACCATACACAGACGGTTGGCCTCTGCTCGTTTGAATTCGACATCCGGATCGTTCATCAACTGGAGAGCGTAGATGTACTGAACCTCGGCCGGGCACATTTCACCCTGTTCATACCAGGCATCGGCATATGCAACCCGTGCTAGATAAAGCCGCGAAAACACGTCTTTGTAGTTCGGAGCCAACGCATACAGCTCCTCAAATTGTTCGATACACGTTTCCCAATCCGCCCCCCAATACCCCAGTGCGGTCATATACTTGACCGCCAAACTGCGTTGAAAGGCGGCCTCTTCGTCCAGCGGACGTAAAGCGACGGCCTGGTCCAAATAGAAGATTCCCTCTTCAAAGCGATCTTCGTCCAACATCTCCATACCCGCGTTGTAGAGACTGGTGAAAAGCATTTGTTCTACATTTTCGCGGTCATAGGTTGGATCGAGCACCCGTACCTGGGTAAGAAGCGCGACGGCATCCTCCCATTCGCCAGCCTCATAACGAGCCACGGCTTGATCATATAGATCATCCACTACGATTTGATACGCTTCCACTGTGGGTGTGGGAAGAGCAGACATCCGAGCTTGTGCTTCGGCAATCCCTTGATGGGCTGTAGGGTGGCTAGGGTTAAGTTTCAACACATATTCGAACTCAGCAATTGCCAGGTCATAATCCCCGGCATCCAGGCGTTGCAGACCGGCCTCGTAATGTTGCTCTGCCAGAGCCAGTCGTCGTTGGTCTCGATCTCGTTCCCCTCGATAAAGCCCTACGTAGGCAGCCGTGCCCACACTCAAAGCGACGATCACCACACCAATGGCCCCCCACAATAAAATGCGCCTGACTCGTTGCCAGAAACGCTTACGTGCAGGGGATAATACAGTAGATGTGGCCCGTTGTACCCGGCTGGCACGCATAGGCACCGTCTCTTCGAGCATCGTGCCACAACTCGGACACAGAAGCAAATTATCGGGAACGTCGTTTCCGCATTCAGGGCAACGCATAGGTTTTTGTCTTTAATCCCCGCCCAACATCGAAATAGCGGCCCCCTACTGTCTGGGGCGATTATAGTCCGTTTGTGATGACTTGTCCAGTTACCTAAGTGTTACGTGAAAGGCTACCTCCATAGTTCACAAAATGCCCACCTGACTATGGTCGCCGAGCGTCATCTTGTACGCTTTGGGTTTGATGGGAGAACGAACCAGTCGAACGTTTCGCCCGATGAGACTGTCCTGAATCCGAGCCGGAATATCGGAAATCTCGCTGTGCTCGAGGACGATGGCGCGTTCGATCTCGCTGTTTTCGATCAACACATCGTGGTAGATGGAGGTAAATGGCCCCACATAGGAATTGATGATCCGAGTGCGCTCACCGATGATGCTGGGGCCACGTATCACGCTATTGATGATCTCCGCCCCCTGCTCGACAGTTACG
Source organism: uncultured Anaerolineales bacterium (assembly GCA_964643875.1). GTDB lineage: Bacteria > Chloroflexota > Anaerolineae > B4-G1 > B4-G1 > CAZXVB01. The sequence continues at coordinate 13,053 of CAZXVB010000011.1, forward strand.
CGGCTATCCACCTCCGAATCTCGATCCACGTATCCTTCGATGGCCGGCTCCAATTCCTCCAGTACCAAACTATTGGCTTCCAACATTTCGTTGGGGCGGCCCGTATCAATCCACCATCCTCGATGAATGTATGGAAAGACCCGATAATCATGTTCAACCAACCATTGAATAGCGTCGGTGATCTCCAATTCACCTCGCCACGAAGGGGTAATGTGTTCGACCGCTTCGTGGATATGCGCATCGAACATGTAGATGCCCACCAACGCCAGGTCAGAGATGAATTCTTTGGGCTTTTCCACCAACCGGATGATACGTCCGGTCTCATCCAATTCTGCCACTCCATATTGTTCTGGATGGGCAACACGGGTTAAGACGATTTGACTGTTCCAATCACTGGTCGCAAACTGCTCAATCAGACCGGAGATGCCTCCCTGGATGACGTTGTCCCCCAGAAACATCACGAAGCGTTCGTCGCCCAGGAAATCCTGACTGACTTTGACGGCATGGGCCAGTCCCAATGGCTGTTCCTGGTGAATGTAGGTGATCTGAACGCCCCACCGTCCCCCTCGTCCGACGGCTGCCTTGATCTCCTCGGCTGTATCGCCTACGACGATGCCGATGTCGGTGATATTGGCACCACGGATCGCCTCGATGACGCGATAGAGGATCGGTTTATTGGCTACAGGGATCAATTGTTTGGCATTGGTATACGTCAATGGATACAAACGGGTTCCCTTTCCACCACTCAAAATCAAGCCCTTCATATGTATTCTCCTGTTGTCTTTGGATGCTCAATAGCCAATCAATGAGACACTATGAGGCACGTCGTCGAGAACTGCCCCCACAATGTGGACTTGTGCTCGTTCCAACATTTCTTTAGCCCGGCGGACGTGCTCTCGGCGGCTGCGTCCAGCGGTGACTACCAGCAAGAGACCATCCACTTTCGTGCCCAAAACGGTTGCATCTGCAACGGCGATGATCGGCGGGGCGTTGAATAGAATAATGTCGGCCTGAGATTTGAGTGTAGTGACCATTCGCTCCATTGGGCGCGAGCCAAGAATATCGGTTGGATTGAGCGGAGTCGGCCCGCTGGGAAGCAGCCATAGGTTGTCCACGCCAGTACGTTCCAACGGCAATTGGTCCATAGTTCCTTCTTCGACGATCAACGTGGTCAGGCCCTGCTGGTTGGAAATGTTGGAATCCCCAAACAACGTGTGCAAGCCAGGGCGACGTAAGTCAGCATCCACCAGGATGGTACGCCGCCCCCCCTGGGCCATCGTCACAGCTAAGTTAGCCAAGACACGCGGGCGGTGATCGTCTGGAGAGGCCGATGTGACGATCAATGTATCGAGCGGTTTGTCCAGGGCCGCAAATCTCAGGTTGGCGCACAACATTCGATAAGCTTCCACTGCCGGGTGGTGTGGGTCGGTTTGGCTGATCAATTCAAGTTGTCGAGTCATCAGTTTACCTCGCTTCACTTTCCAGATGTTCCAGATGGGATCGCTCCTACCACAGTCAAGCCCAATTGGCGTTCCAAATCTCGGGGTGAATGGATCAGGCCAGCATCTACCCATTCCAGGAAGAAGATCAAGCTGGCGGCAATGACCAGACCAAAAACGGTGCCGGCCGCCAACAAGATTCTGGTGCTGGGGGGCCAGGATTGGCGATAGCGGGGCTGATCGCGTAGATACGCGAAAACCCGATCCTCTTTCCGCTGAAGCTGGTTTTGCTGATCGCGCCATTGGATGAACAGGGTGGCCCATTCACGGGCGATATCGTTGGCGATGTCTCCATCATAGGCTTCGATCTCTAGTTGGATCACCATCCGGTCGTCTTGAGCGGCGAAGTGAGCCTGAGCGCGTAATTCCTCCGGCGTCATTGGCAATTGAAGGGTAGCGATGACTTGCTCCGCCCACTGGTTCGAGTCGGCCGTGGTCATATAGGTCCGCAGAAGCATTTTCGCCGATTGCGCCAATCCCCAGTCCGGTCTGGCCGGTTCGATGATGATCTCCGCCGTGGAGGTGTACTCTGTGTGTTTGAGTCGGCTGAATCCCACCGCGCTGCCGGCCGTCAGTACAATGGCTGCGATGATGATCCACCAACGCCTTTGAATGACAGATACGAGTTGCATATAATCGTTGAATTCCATTTCCACCTCTCTCCCGGTTTTGTCTCGCCAATCCGTTTCCTACCATCTTGACCACAACGGGCGGTATTGTACCATGCAAGTGAGTAAGTGGGCAAGTGAGCAAGTATGCAAGTGGGCAAGTGAGCAAGTAGTTCAGAGCCTACGTTTTTTGTGTCGCGGCACCTGGACAAGGACATTGATGCCCAACGCTTCTAGCTCTTCCGCTTCGTAGAGCGCCGGATCCAAGTAGTGCCACAGAAATGTCAGGGCCAGACCAACCACCAGGGCCAAACCGAGTTTGATGGCCGGTCCCATCAGCCGGGCGCGAAGACGAGGAGGAACAGCCACGGGGGTAGGGCTATCCAGTCGGCGGACGGCCGGCTCGACGTCCCGCAGTTGTGGGAAGTAAGCCGCTCCGTTTTCCGTGAACTCCGTCGTGATCGCCTCGGCGATGGCGACACATTCTTCAGCATCCGGCCAGGTAAGATAGACGATTAGAATGGATTGGGCGTTGTCGGTGACAATGGCCGGCTGAATGGCCGCGGGGGAAATCTGGCGTCCCAGGATAGCCAAGCGTGCGGCAATGGCCTCGGCAAAGGCGCCGGTCTCGGCCACGTCGGCCAGACCGTTGGCGATGTATTCCGACGTCAGCCACGGATAGTATCGGTCGTAGTCCTCGCTCAATCCGGCCGGCGTCGTACCGGCGGCAAACCGCATAACGATCTGATAAGTCGCTGCGGGAGGAGCATAACTGACGCCAATATCCACCAGGACGATGATGACCGGGACGGCGATCAGCCACCAGCGGCGAAGGGCAATTTTCCCATACATTTTCAGTTCCATGCGTGCACCTTGCTTTCTATGAATTGCCGGACACGGGCCATGAAGATGTGCGTGGCAAACCGTTCGGCGTTGGCGCGACAAGCACGCGGGTCCACCCAATCTGCGTCGAAGGAGCGAACGGCGGCCGCCAGTGCCTCCGCAGTCTGAGGGCGGAAGAAGACACCGGTCACACCCTCGACCACGGTGTCCAACGCGCCTCCAGCGCCATAAGCAATCACCGGGCGACCGGCGGCCTGAGCTTGGACCGGCGCGATGCAGAAATCCTCCTCCCCCGGCAGAATGTACGCCCGACAGCCGGCAAACAAGGCCGGTAGTTCCTCTTCCGGCACATACCCCAGAAAGGTGATAGTCGGCCCGGCCAATACCTCCAAGGCCGAACGGTCCCGCCCATCCCCGGCGATGACCAGTGGGAGCCTCAGTTGATTGAAGGCTTCGATGGCCAGATCAATGCGTTTGTAGGGCACCAGCCGGGACACGATCAGGTAATAATCGTCGGGGTTGGGGATGGGATGGAAGCGCTCGGTCTCAACCGGCGGATAGATGATGTCCGCCGACCGCCGGTAGTAACGTCGGATGCGCTCCTGCACAGCTCGAGAGATAGCAATGAAATGTGTTACCCGCCGGGCAGCCCGATAGTCCCAACGGCGCAACAACCGCACGAGGGGACGCACGGCCGCTTTGATGGCCGGGGAAAGGGCCTCCCGTTGGGAGTAGCCCTCGAAGTCCCACACGTAGCGAGTAGGGGTTAGACAATAACAAATGTGAGGCGTCGTACCCGTCCGGACGCCGTGACAGAAACCGGACTTGTTGCTGAATACCAGATCGTAGACAGAGAGATCGGTCTGAGCAAAGGAGAACGGATAGAGCGGCAAATAGGGCTGATGGTGATGGTGAATCCCCGGCAGGCGATCCATCCACGATGGGCGGATGTCCCAAGTTCGATACGCCGCCGGCATACCCTCCCGCCAGTAGATGGAGGTATAGATGGGTGCCTGGGGGAACATGCGCACCAGCGTTTCCAGCACATCCTCCGCGCCACCGACCTGGTTGAGCCAATCGTGGACCAACGCTACTCGCATTTCTCCTCCCCCGCGCGCAGTGGTCGCCAACTCATCCGGTGAATCGGGGATGGCCCCAGGCGGGCCAGAGCCTCACGGTGCTGAGGTGTGCCGTATCCTTTGTGACGGGCAAAGCCGTAGCCAGAGAAAACAGAATCCAGCACAGCCATCTGGTGATCCCGGCTGACTTTAGCGACGATGCTGGCCGCTGCTACGCTGAGACACTCTCCATCGGCCTTGGGGAACGCCCGTTGTGGGAGAGGAATATCGGGCAGGCGGAGATGGTCGATCAGCAAGGCATCGGCGGGAGGCGTGAGCCGGGCAATAGCACGTGCCATCGCATGGCGGGTGGCCGGTAGGATGCCGAGCGCATCTATTTCATCGGCACTGGCCCAGCCAATTCCGACGGCCTCGGCTACGTCGAGGATGACGGGGAAAACGGCTTCCCGTTGTGTAGGAGTCAGTTGTTTAGAGTCCTGCACGCCGGCCAGGGCCTCCAGCAGGTCTGGCCGTTCGAGGGGCAGCACTACGGCGGCCGCATACACCGGCCCGGCCCAAGCACCACGGCCGGCTTCATCCAGACCAGCCACGCGCCGATGACCAGCAGCGTATAGGGCCAGCTCCTCACGCAGATGAAGTCGTTTCATTGGCCATTGAACATAGGCGGGTCGGCATCGTACATACCGGCGCGGCTCTTTTGGCGAATGCGATACACTTCCCGAATCATGTTCAATGAGTCGCGCAAGGGACTGATGCGGCTGTTCTCGCCATAGTACCAATGGATCGGCACTTCCACGATCCGATACCCCCGTCGTTGGGCAATGTGGAGCAATTCCACATCGAAAGCCCATCCATCAATCGTCTGAAGAGAGAAGAGATGATGAGCTATGTCACGGCGAAAACATTTGAAGCCACATTGCGTATCCTGGATATCCAGTACGAGCAATACACGCACCAAAAGATTGAACACCCGGCCCATCAAATGGCGATACCACGGCTCATGATAGCGCTTCGCCCCTGGCGCTTCCCGTGAGGCGATGGCGACGTCATAATCGGAGATAGCCGGCGGGATAAACTTCTCGATCTCCTCGATGGGCATAGCCAGATCGGCATCACAGATGAACAAGTATTCCCCACGACCTGCGAAGATGCCTTTGCGGACAGCGGCTCCCTTCCCTCGGATCGGTTGGTGAAGCAAAGTAACGATGGGATGCTGTTCGGCGATTTCCCGGACGATGTCGGCCGTGCGATCGGTGCTGGCGTTATCCACTACCAGGATTTCGACCGGGTAGGTCTGCTCCTGGACAAAGGCGATAACTTGAGGTAATGTAACCGGTAGACGTCGCTCTTCGTTGTAGGCCGGGATGATGATAGTAAGCAAAGGTTGAAAGTCGTTTGTACTGATGACGACACCTCTCGGTCCGTGATCCCCCCAGAGGTTAGAGAGATTAGGAACATTCGCTGCAACTAC
>CAZXVB010000012.1:0-13258 GCA_964643875.1 uncultured Anaerolineales bacterium
TGGCGGGGGGACGGGTGGTAGCGGTGGGGACGACCAGTGTGCGGGTATTGGAGACAGCCGCCCGGGCCGCAGCGAGGGCACAGGTCGAGGCATACTCCCGACAATCCATCGCGGCGTTCGATGGGCCGACGGATTTGTTCATCTATCCAGGGTATCGCTACCGGATTGTGGATGTGTTGATCACCAACTTCCACCTGCCACGTTCGACGTTGCTGATGCTGGTGGCAGCTTTTGCCGGTAAAGAGTTGATGGAGCGAGCCTATAGCGAGGCGATCCGTCAACGGTATCGGTTCTACAGTTTTGGCGATGCGATGCTGATCCTGTAGCGAACGCAAACGCCGAAGCGTGCGACGCACCCTGGTTCGTAACGGTGCGTCGCACGCTTTTATTTCAGGGTCAACGTGGATTCGTGGGGTAAGTCAGCCTCCTGCAGGATCAGGCGTCCTCATCCTGCGGGAGGCTCGTCTCTACCCCTCGAATCCGTGTAGGCCCTTATTTCAATAGAGTTGTTGCACAATAAGAAAAGTGGGGAATGGGACGCAGATTCACGCGGAAAAACACGGATTGTATCCATTCTATCCCTGAAATCCGTGTTTATCCGTGTTCATCCGTGTCCAAAGTGGGGCTTTTCACTATTGCGCAACACACCTAATGCATTATCACGGGCAGATACAAATGATGCGCAAGCGTCGGCTGACCATGAACATAGCTCTTGAACACCACCGGCAGGTAAACCTCCGCCGGAGCGACGCCGGCCTCGACTTTGGTGAATGGCTGTCCGTGATCCAGGGCTAATGCAACGTTGCCACGGGAATCCACGGCCTGAGCGAAGTATTCGATTGGGCCGTCCACCGGCGGCGCATCCCCCGCAGCTAAACTCGACAAGGGATCGTATGTCAACTCTACCGGCATCCAGGTATGGGAGTCCAGTGTGCGGTAGAGGATAACCGTGCGTTGAATCGTCCAGCGATTGTCGGTGGCGTAAACCCGGAATCGGAGGTAGCGCGTGGTGGAGATGGCTTCAACCTCCCAGATATTGGGAGCGATGAAGTCGGTGGACGTGATGGGCGCGTGATAGACCTCGAAGTCGAGTTGGGTGTAGAGACGTTCGGTCCCGGTAGGGGCGACGGTATCGGATACTGCCAGAGAGCGGAATTGAGCAGGTACGACGACCAGCCGCTCGTGGTGTCCATCGAAGGCCAGGAAACGGTTGACAGTACCGATCTGCCGTGGGTGCCAGCGTCCAACGCGATAGGGCGGCTCGGCGATGTGCACGTGATCCGTGACGACACGGGCGACAACCGGGTCAAGGCCGGGTGTATCAGTGAAGGTCGCCCCGACTAGCAGTGCACCGTGGGCCAGGGTGTTGGTGATGTGCACGGCGCTGCTCCACTTGGGTTGAACAGGACGGCCCCCGGTGACAAGCAGGTCGTCGCCACCGCCGCCCCCATGGGTGGATCGGGCCGTATAATACGTGCCCAGACCGGTGACGGTGTGTGGAGTGAAGTCGAAATCGAGATGGTAATGGGTGATCGTCAAAGGGAAGTTCGTCTCGACGCGCACCGCGTGGGGTGGGGTGGGGGAGTCCAATGCACCTTGCCGGGTCATTGCGAAGTGTGTAGAGGCCGGCATTTTGACCCCCAGCATCGGCAGGCCATACAGTGTGGTAATACCCAACACTTTTTCGTCGTACGTGCTGAGCGATTCTGCCGCCGCCGAATTGTAGTAGCGCTGTTTGGCCGCCAGTAACGCTTGCCCTAGCGTCTGCACCTCTCCCGATTGCCCTACGTTCCCCAGTTCCTCGATCAGCGACGTCATCAACCGCTCGGAGTAGGCGATCAGGTCTGAATCGCCGTAACCGTAGCCGGTGTTGCCGATGAGGGGCGCGCCGCGGCCCAGGAAGGCCTGTGCCCAGTCTGTACCGTCGGCATCGTCGGGGACGTTGAGGCCAGAGTGACAACCGACAGAAAACGCCGGTCGGCCGGCGAAGTCGGTCGTGGCCGTGCTGACTTCCTCGGCCCGAACAAGTTGGAGATCGGCCGGATAGAGGCCATCGTGGCGGAAGTGGGAGTTTAGCACGTTCAAGCCATGGGCATTGGGCGCGGTGAAGAAAGCACTGCGGAAGTCGGATGCCGTCCAGGTGTCGTTGATCAGCGCTGTGATGGGAGCGATCCCGTAACCCGCCAGGGTCTCACTGATAGCGATGGCCTCGTCTGTCAAGAAATCGTAGCCGGTGACGAAGGCGTCCGTGGGAGAGATGACTGGCCGCGCGATGAATGCTTCCAGGGAGGCGATGATCTCCTCTGGAGTTTCGACCAGACGGCCAATCGCTACCTGTGGCAGATAGAACTCCCGCCCACGCCAGGGAAGGGGCACCAGACCGGCGTAATAGTCATCGGTAAGGAAATAACGCAGTGCCAAGGACTGATGAAGCGTGGCGGCGCTCAGTTGGTCAGCATAGCGCCGCTCGTTGGAGATAAGCGCCTCGTCTCGGATGCGGCGATGGGGAATGATGCGGTCGTCACCAACAATGACCACATATTCGAGATGCGGGTAGGCCGGGGCGATGTTGTATAGCAGCGACTTGATGTGCCCAGCGACGAAGTTGGCTGCCAGCGGATTGCCCGGCTGGCTATCCCACACGGAGTAGGCGAATTCGATGGCCGGATAGTCCCATAGATTGACCAGCACCCCATCCACAGCCGGATGATCGGCCAGTTGCTGGAGCAGGGTGACGATCTGGGTAACGGTTAATGAGATGGCGTTCCCCCCATTGAATGTCTGGATACGGCCGGGATGGTAGAGGATCAGGGTCCGGACGTTTGCGTCTGTGACGGGGCGCGTAAAGGTAGTGGGAATGGTGTAGGTAATAGGTGCGTAAGGGTCCACTGGCGGAGCGATGTGCACGGTCAACGTGTAAGGATGACCGGCGGCCTGTTCCGTGTATCCCGCCACCGCGATGTAGTAGGGACCGGCCAACTCGTGGACGTTGTAGCCTATCTCCTCGGTGATAGTATAGGGATGAGCGGAGATGCCGACCAGCGTGCCGACGTCGCCCAACTGGGCGATATTGCCCAGTGTGCCGATCTGCCCCAGCGTGCCGATCTGACCGAGGGTGCCGATCTGGCCCAGGGTGCCGATCTGACCGAGGGTACCGATCTGACCCAGGTCTAGCAGGTCACCGATGTTTCCCAGGATACCCAACGTACCGATCTGGCCCAGCGTGCCGATCTGCCCCAATGTACCGATCTGTCCCAATGTACCGATCTGCCCCAGTGTGCCAATCTGGCCCAGCGTGCCGATCTGCCCCAGTGTACCGATTTGGCCAATGTCCCGCAGTTGCCCGGTTTCCTCGTCAACTTCAGGGGCGAAGAGATAGAGGTCATAGTCTGCGGTCAGGTCGGAGAGGGTCAGGGAGATGACAGCGCCGGGGGTGATGACCGTGACCCGGTACCAATCAACGCCAACGGCAGACTCGGCGGTGCCGGTCACGGGGACGTCCACGCCAACATCCACCTCGACATCCACGGCTGTAGAACGGTACGAACCGGCCAGGAAGTGATCGCTGATGGTGATAACCCGATCTACAGTCGGGATGGTGGTAGTGTAGACGTCGCCGGTGGGCCAACGGAGTTCAAGTGCTACGGGACCGGTGGCATTGCCCAAACCGAACTCCAGCGGCAGGCTTTCCTGGGCGTGGTAACCCGAACCACCGCCGACCTCGCGCGTCTGAACCTGACCGCCAGTTGTGGAAACAAGGGTAAGCCGGGCGCCGATAGCGGAGCCGTTGTAATAGTCACCCCGGAGCCGGACGTGGAGCCAGTGGTTCGTGTTGCCCTGGGAAGCAAGCCGGTTGTGGTAGAGCAAGTTTGGCTCGCCATTGCGGGCGACGTAGAGATCGAGGAAGCCGTCACCGTCGTAATCGGCCCAGGCGGCGGCGGTGCTGTCCATCCCTGCCGCTCCCGTTTGCAGGTTGACCATCATACTCGTGTCGCTGAACGTACCGTCGCCATTGTTACGGAAGAGCCGGTCGGAAGCATACGGAGCGCCTACGTAGAGATCGAGAAAACCGTCGTTGTCGTAATCGCCCCAGGCAGCGCTGCGGCTGACGCCGGCACAGGCGACGCCCGCCGCCTCGGCGAGGTCCGTAAACGTGCCATCCCCGTTGTTGCGGAAGAGGGCCGCCGGTTGACCATCGCCGGCATTGGTGACGAAGAGATCGAGATCGCCATCATTATCGTAATCGCCCCAGACGGGCACACCGGTGGCGTCTCTGCTCAAGCCGGCTGCGTCAGTCACGTTGGAAAAGGCGATGTCTTCACCGACCGGCCCCTCGGAGTGATACAGGGTGTACCCGCCCTCGGTGACGAGGAAGAGATCCGGCCAACCGTCATTGTCGTAGTCGGCCCAGGCCGCGCCGGATTCGGGACGGACGGGGGAGGCCAGCCGAGAGGGGAGCAGGACGAACGCGCTGCCCTGTTGATTGCGATAGAGGTAGCTGCGCTCTCCGTCCACACCGATGAACAGGTCGGCGTCCCCATCCCGGTCAAAATCGCTCCAGGCGGCCGCTTCAACGTTCCCACCGATGGGAGCGCATTCCAGACCCAGATCGGCGGTTACGTCCGCAAAGTGGCCTGCTCCATCATTTTCGAGCAGATAGCACCAATTCCCGCCGGCGACGAATACATCCAGATCGCCATCGGTATCGAAGTCGGCCCAGGTCGAGAGCGTCATTTCGTACAGATCGAGGTGTGCCTGGGCTGTGACGTCGGCAAAGGACAAGCCTCCCAGTGTGCCGTTGGGCAGCCAGTTTTGGTACAGAGCCGCCTGCTCCTCAATGCCAGCATTGGCAAGGAAGAGGTCCGCCTTTCCATCAGCGTTGAAATCTGGCCAGGCTACGCCGAAGGTGGCGGCCGGGTCTGCTACCCCGGCAATGGCGCCCACTTCCTCCCATTGCGGCTCAATGACCGTGAGGGCAGCCGGCAGGGTGTGCGATTGGCCATCCGGGTTGGTCACAGTGACGTCCCGCGGGCCCAGGGCGGCGCTGGCGGCTACGGCGATCTGCACGTGCAACTCGGACTCGTCTACACCCTTCTCCACGAAAGTGACGGACTGGACGGTGATGTCGGGACCGAGAGAGACAGACGGCAGTTCGATGAAGCCAATTCCGAAGATGAGGAGCTCGCCGGCACTGCCCTGGGCGACAACCTCAGGATACACACCGATCACCTCCGGCGGCGGCGGAGGGACCATCGTAACCTCAAAGCCGCCGGGGAGCGTTCCGCTTTGGCCGTCGCAGTTGGTCACGGTCACGTCGTGTGTCCCGCCGGGAGCGCCGAGTGGCACGTCCACGTAGACTTTGATCCGGGTGGGGCTGATGAACTGGGTGCCGGTGACGGTGATGCTGGGGCCGAAGGAGACGGTCAGGGGCGCGTTGTCGCGGAAGTTCTGCCCTCCGATGGTGACGCCCAGGTTAGTCGTCCCTTCCACCGTGCCGGTGGGCGTGACGGAGTTGACGACAGGCGGCGGGCCGGAGAACTCGCTGGTGTTGCCGGAACCATCGGTGGCGGTGGCGTGGATGTTGGGGCCGGTGAAGCCGCCGCTGCCGAACGACCAGTTTCCGCTGCCATCGGCGGTGACGCTGCCCTCGTACCAGTGACCCTCGTCGTCAGCGTCGGAGAAGATTTCGACGGTGCAGTTGGCGCAGGCGGTGCCGCCGACGGTGGTGGTGTCCGTGTAGACGATGACCGGCGGCACAATGAAGTCGTTGCCGCCGAATTGCAGCCCGATGCCCTCCCCGGCGTGATCGTGGATGGAGTTGTGCGAGATCGTGTTGCCGGAGGCGAAATTGACCACCACGCCGGTGCCGTCCAGGGCGAAGTAAGCGCCATCGAAGCCGCCGTTGTAGGCGATCACGTTGCCATGCGCTTCCGTCGGCCCGCCGATGGTGTTGGTGAACCCGCCCTCGCGGATGAAGACGCCGACGCTCTGGTTGCCCAGGGGGGTCGTTCCATCGGCCGCCACGCCGATGAGGTTGCCGGCGACGGTGTTGAAGCTGCACGTCTGGCACTTGGGGCCAGGGCTGCCCGGATGCGAGCCGATGTGGATACCCCATCCGGCGTTGCCGGAGATGACGTTCCCCTCGCCGGGGTTGCTCCCGCCGATCTCGTTGTACTGCACGTCGTCCCCGTATCCGTCGATCCACACACCGCCCGCATAGCCGCTGTCGGTGCCGTTGGGCAGGGCGGTCATTCCGTCGGCGGCGATGCCGATGTAGTTGCCGATCAGCCGGTTGTGGCTGGACCTCCAGATGTAGACTCCGGTGTCGCCATTGCCGGAGATGACGTTCCGCTCGCCGGTCGTGTCGCCGCCGATGAGGTTGTAGCTGGCGCCGTCGCGGATCACTATCCCATTGTTGGCGTTGCCCAGATCCACCTGGCCGCCGGCGTCGGCGCCGATGATGTTGCCGCTGACGGTGTTGCTCATCGTGTCGCTACCCAAAATCTGCACCCCACCCCCGCCATTGCCGCTGATGATGTTATCCGCGATGGTATTGTACTGCGTGCCATAAGCGATGTAGACACCGTCCAGCGCGTTGCCGAGGGCCGCCGTGCCGGAAGCGTTCGTCCCGATGTAGTTGCCGCTGACCGTGTTGTACATCGTGCCGGCACCTTCTATCGGCACGCCGTCGTTGCCGTTGCCACTGATCACGTTATCGCTGACGGTATTGTATTGCGCGCCGCTCATGATGGAGACGCCTCTATCACTGTTGCCCAGCGCCAATGTACCGCTGGCGTCAGTGCCAATGTAGTTGCCACGGACGGTATTGCTCGTTGTGCCACTATCGCTGATGTTGATCCCATCCCCTCCGTTGCCGCTGATGACATTGCGCTCGTCCGCTGTGTCGCCGCCGATGAGGTTGTCACTCGACCCGTCGTGGACGATGATCCCCGCCCCATCGTTCCCCAGAGCGACCGTCCCGCCAGCGTTGGTGCCAATGAGGTTGCCACTGAACGTGTTGTGCGTACTCCCTTCGATGGAAACGCCGCCCCACGCATTCCCACTGATGAGGTTGTGAGCGACATAATTGTAATGGCCGTTGCCGATCGCCACCCCCCACTTATTGGACAACCCGGCGCTGCCGGTGACGTCGGTGCCGATGTAGTTGCCGATCACGGCATTGTGGTTTGCGTTGTAGATCCATACGCCAGGACGCGGCGGAGGTGGCCCTTCCTGCCCATTGCCGCTGATGATGTTCCGTTCTCCCGCCGTCGTCCCGCCGATGGTGTTGTACTCCGCACCGTTTTCGATGCGCACGCCCTCATAGTTCTCCATTGCCGCTGTGCCGTTGACATCGGTCCCGATGTAGTTGCCGGAGACGGTGTTGCTCGTCGTGCCGCTGCCTGCAATATGTACCCCGAATGACCACTCCCCACCGTTGCCGCTGATGAGGTTACATTCGCCGCTGCATAGGCCGCCCGGCGACGCATTGTTCCCGCCGATGACGTTGTGGCTGGCCCCGGCTTCAATGTTCACGCCGTGCTCACCGTTGGGGATGGCGGATGTGCCGTTGACATCGGTGCCGATGAAGTTGCCGGAGATGGTGTTGGCCGCAGTGCCGCTGTCGCGGATGTCTACACCGTGCCCCCCGTTGCCGGAGATGATGTTCCGTTCGTAAGCGTCATTGCCGCCGATGACGTTCCCCGTCGTTTGTCCGGCCAGGACGATGCCATGCGACCAATTGCCCAGACTGGCGCTGCCGCCCCTGTTGACGCCGATATAGTTGCCAACAACGATATTGCTGACCGTCCCGATGTCATAGATATGTACCCCATCCCGATTGGCGCTAATAAGATTCTCGCGGATGATGTTATCGTCCGCCCCGTCCCGGATCGCTACCCCGTCCTCGTCGTTTCCCAGCGGCATCCATCCGCTTGCGTCCGTGCCGATGTAGTTGTTGATAACCCGGTTGTCGAACGTGCCGACGCTGGTGATCGAGACGCCATCCCTGCCATTGGCGGAGATGATGTTCCGTTCCCCCTCTGCGCTGCCGCCGACGGTGTTGTGGCTGGCCGCACCCTCGATATGCACCCCCGCGTTACCGTTCCCCAGCCGACCTGCGCCGGTCACGTCTGTGCCGATGTAGTTGCCGGAGACGGTGTTGCTCATCGTGCCGTTGCCCTCGATGTGCACCCCATTTCTGCCGTTGCCGCTGATGAGATTGCATTCGCCGCTGCAAGCGCCACCCGGCGATGCATTGTTCCCACCGATGAGATTGTAGCTGGCGCCGCCATCTATCCGCACACCGTTCTCCGGGAAGTGGAGGATTTGCAGCCCTCGGATGATGTTCCCATCCGATGTGATGTGGAAACCATCGCCGCTGCTCAGCTCGCTGCCATCCAGGATCACTCCGGCGTCGCTGCCGTCAATCGTCAGGTTGCCCTGGGTGATGGTCGGTAGGGCGCTGGTAAGAGCAATGGTCACCGGGCTGGCAGGCGGAAAAACGCTGGTGTCGAAGATGATCGTGTCGCTGGCGACGGCTGTTTCCAGTGCCCAACGGAGCGTGCCCGCGCCACTGTCGGCGGTGCTGGTGACGACGAGGGTGCTGGACCGCCAGTTCATCAGGTGCGGTGCGCCGATGGGCGGGTACTCGAACACGATGGTCGGTTTGATCAGCGCGGTGCGGTCGTAGAAGTAGATGGGGATCACGGCCGCCTCGTCCTGCACCAGGATGCGGTCTGCCTCCTGGAGGTAGGCCGTCCGCGAGACCTGGTTCGTCTCGCCCAGTTGCAGATCCATCAACTGCTGGTAGCGGTCGCTGTCCCAGCCGGTGAATTGGTAAGGGGCGTCGGGGTGGAACACGTCGTTGAGGATATTGTTCGCGTCCGCGTAATCCACCACCCATCCCATCCGGTACCCATTATACGAGCAGGAGTCAAGGTCGTCACGGCAGTTGTTGAGCCTGTCCCAGTAATCGCCCCAATCGGCGTAGATCGTGGTGACGGCGATGTTCAGGTTGTTTCGCCACTGGTCGGCCACCGCGTCAATCACGGCCTCGCTGCCAAAGTTGGCCCACAGTTCGACGCCGGGGAAGCCCGCGCCGCCTGGGTAGCCCGCCTGCGCCAGGTAATCCAGCGCCAGGGTCGGGCTGAACGGGTAACCCACCGCCCCGTTCTGATAGCCCGGTATCTCCGGCGGGATGACGCTGGTCGCCCCCTCCCGCCAGGGCATGTTGAGAACGTCGCTCAGGACGTGTGTCCGATCAATCGCCGCGGCAAGTGCCTTGCGCACGGTGATGACGTTGGTGGGCGTCAGTTCCGTGTTCAGCCCCAGGTAGTAGATTCCAGGGCGCGGCGTGCGGTGAAGCTCCTCGCTCAGCGCCGGGTCGGACAGGATGCGGTCTATCTCGTCGCCAGGGGTCTCGCTCACGTCCACCTGGTCGTTCTCGTAGGCCGCCAGTTGCTCGCCCGCCGACATGATGGGCAGGAGCACCCGCTCGAAGAAAACCTGCGGAGCGTCGTGGTAGAGCGGGTTCTTGTCCAGCAACAACCAATTGCCGCGCTCCCATCCGGTCAGCAGGTAAGGCCCGTTGCCCACGAAGTGGCCCGGTTCGGTCCAGTTTGGGTCGCTCTGGATGATGTCCAACCGCACCGGGTAAGCGGCCGTCGTCGCCAGAATGTCGGGGAAGAAGCCGGCCGCCTCCTCCAGGGTGAACAGCAATGTGTAGGTATCCACGGCGGTGACGCCCACCGCGGTGGGATCGGTGATCACTCCGGTGTTGAACTCCTCCGCCCCGGCGATGGGATACATCATGAAGGCGCTGCCCGCTCCCGTGTCCGGATCGAGGAGGCGGACGATACTATCTTTGTAATGCTGGGCCGTCACCGGTTGGCCGTCGGACCAGAGCGCGTCCGTGCGCAGGGTGACGGTATAGACCAGGCCGTCGGGGGAGACGGTGTAGTCGGTCGCGCCGGCCGGCTCGATGGTGCCGTCGGGCCGGTAGCGGTACAGCCCCTCCATCAACTGGCCCAGCACCATGTGAGACGTGGTGTCGCCGGCCCGGTTGATGTCCAGGGTCGGCGGGTCGACCTCCAGCGGATAGACCAGGTCGGCGCGGGAGACGGTGCGAGCCTGGGCGCTGTTCGCCATCTGGTCGGCCCTCACCTCGACGGTGTTGGTCATCATCTCGGCCGATGGGACGTCGGGCGAGACCTGGGCAATGAGGGTGATGGAGAACGTCGAGCCGGAGGCCAGTGTGCCTACGGCCCAGATCGCGCTGTTACCGACGAGGGTAGACGGGGGAGGGGTTGCGCCGACGAATTGTTGCCAGCCGTCCAATGTGTCGGTCAGGACGACGTTGGTAGCGTCTATTTCCCCGTCGCTGGTGACGATGATGGTGTAGGTGAACGATTGGCCAGGATCGAGGAAGGTCGTGGGTGCCTGCTTGACGACGGTCAGGTGGGCGTCGGGGTACTCGTCGGCGCCGAGGTCAGGCGCCCAGCCCATCGGGCGTACTTGCCAGTCTATGTCCTCTGATACACCGACATCAATCCCAGCATCGCGGGCCGGTGAAGCAGCACCGATGTGGTAATCACCCACGTCGGGGTCCACAAAGAGCGGATCGGCGGTGATTTCGTTCTGCACCGACACGGTCGCGGTTGTATCCTGGGAGACGGTGATGGAGGTGTTGTACCAGAGTATTCTGTCTACCGTGACCGTGATGTCGCCGGAGGCGCTGATACCCACGCTGTGGCTAAAAATGATCGTATTGACCAAATCCAGCGTCTGGTCGAAGGGTTGCCAATAGGTGGCATAAACGCCGCTGCCGTCGCCGCCAAAGTTGCGGGCGATGGTGTTGTGCGCCAGGTAGGGCGAAGCGCCAAAGGTGTACAGCGCGCTGCCGTGCTGGAGGGCCTGGTTATCGGCAATGATGTTGTTGTAAACCGCCGCGTTGCCGCCTTGAAAGCTCAGCCCGCCGCCCCGGTCGGCAGTGTTGGAGGTAAACTCGTTTCTGTCAACCGTGGCGTTGCTCAACAGTAAATACATCCCACCGCCCTCCTGAGCATTGTTGCCCCTGAAAACGTTGCCGACGACGGTCGCCGCGCTAAACTCCAACAGCACGCCGCCTCCGTCTATGTCGGCGGTGTTGGAGAGGATATTGTTGCCAAACAGCGATGGGCCTCCACCCTCCTCGAACCCTGCGTCGGGGCCGTTGGAGTGTACGCCGCCGCCAAAGCGGGCCGAGTTGGAGACAATGTCATTGTTCTGGATCCGGGCCTGGCTGTCATGCAGGGACAGGCCGCCGCCATAGGTGATGGCGGTGTTGGCCGAGATGGTGTTGCCGATGATGATGAAATCGGCGTCGCCTTCCAGGTACATCCCGCCGCCGGTGATGGCGCTGTTGGCCGAGATGAGGTTGTTTGTGATGGTGGTGCTTGTCGTGTCATTCCAGTCGCTCAGGCTCAACCCGCCGCCCTTACCATTGGTTACATTTCCCGATATCACATTGCCACTGACTATCGCGGTGCTGTCACCCGTGAGTATTGCTGCCCCACTGCCTTCGAACCATGGGCCACCATGCTCGATAGCGGTGTTACTCAGGATATGGTTTCCAATAATGGCGGCAATACTATCATCTATGCGCACACCCCCGCCGTAACCTCCGGCGTTGGCGGTGACATCGCTATTGGCGAGCGTCAAGTCGCCGTACCATACGAATACGCCCCCGCCGGCGCCGGCGGTATTACTGATTATCCAGGACCGGCTGATGGTAGTCGTGGCGTCGAGGATATACACCCCGCCCCCGGCATCGGGGGCCCATGCACATTCATATCCTCCCTGATCGGTGGCATCGCCGCCCGTCATCCGGATTCCCTCGACCGTTACATTGATATCGCCCGCGATCAGGAATACACGCCCTTGCCCTTGTGCGTCCAGTGTCGTGGGATTCGCAACCGGATCAGGCGTCGTCCAGTTGGTGGTAGTGTAACCACCCTGGATGGTCACCGGCTTGGTAATATAGACCACCTGGGCGACTATTGAGCCGCCGCTGACACTGATATCGTACCTCGGGGGTATTGGGCGGTTGCTGACGTCGGTGTAGACCCCGCTAGCTACTTTGATCACGTCGCCAGGGTTGGCTGCGTCCACGGCGGCCTGGATGGAGGAGTAGTCGCAGCCACTGGAACAGACGTGCAGTTCGGCAGATGGGACGCTGAGCACCTGTTCCCACTGGCCGGACTGGTATCGCTCCAGCCAGCCCCACTGGGGGATGACGTCGCCGTTGGCGTCGAAGCCCCCGTAAGCGCCCACCACGCCATCGTGCCCGGTGGTTCCGGCGATCTGGTCGCGGATCGCGCCGGGGTCGGTGGAGTCGGCCCGGTCAATGGCGGCGGCGATGATGTTGGCTGCGTCGTAGGCGAACGAGCCAAAGAGTGTGGGGTCGCCGGGTTGATTGGGGAAGCCGGCCGCCTGGTAGTCGGACAGGAAAGTCGTCCAGCCCGGCATGTCCTCGAAGCGGCGATATTCCATCGCCACGTAGTCCCCCTCGGCCGCCGCCGGGCCGGCCGCAGCGGTGTAGTCGGTCAGCCAGGATGTGTCGTTGCCCCACGAGCTTGCGCCGATGACCACGTCCGTCATCCCCAGGTTGTATGCGACCCGGCTGAACTGCCCCGCCTGGGTCGCGTCGGGATCGGCGTAAAAGATAACGTCGGGGTTCTCGGCCTGGATGGCGGTGAGCGTGGAGGTGAAGTCGCCGGTGTCGCTGATCTCGCGGCGGCTGGCGATGGTTCCGCCCAGCGCGGTGAAGGTGTCCGAGTAGGCGTTGACGCCCCACTGGTAAAGCCCCGGCACCTCGACAATCGCGCTGCGGGAGAGTCCCAGCCAGTCGCGGAAGTAGGTCGCCAGCAAGATGGAGGGGGAGCCGTCGTGGGGAATGGTGCGGAAGGTGGTGGTGTAGCCTACCTGTGTCAGTTGTGGGCTGGTAGATGAGGGAGAGATCATCGGGACGCCGGCCGCGTTGTAGAGTGGTTGGGCCGCGTTGCTGGCCGAGCTGCACGTATGCCCGACGACGGCAACGACGCCGGCGCCGAGCAACGTGTTGGCGGCGGTGATGGCCTGGCCGGAGTCACAGGCGCTATCGGCCGTGACCAGGGCCAGGGTGTAGGTGACGGCGCCGACGTGGATTCCCCCGGCCGCGTTCGTCTGGCTGACGGCCAGTTGGACCGCGTTGGCCTCGCCCCAGCCGAGATTGAAGACC
>CAZXVB010000012.1:13358-18546 GCA_964643875.1 uncultured Anaerolineales bacterium
GTAATTTCAAACCTGCGGGAGGGTTACCTTACCGATCAATCAATATGTCGGGTAGTGAAGCGTAAGGACTCAATCAGTTCGAGGTCATAGGAGGCATTAAGCTGCTGAAAAACCGAGGTACATTGTTCGAGTGCGTCATCGGCGGCTTCCCAGTTCCCCATTGCTAAAGCGATCTTCGCTTCTATCAGTTGACTACAGGCTGCCTCGTACTCATCTCCAATTTCCCTCAAAAGGGCCAAACCGTCTTGCAAGTATTTCTGGGCGCGTTCGAGGTCCGCTTGGGCCAGGGCGATCTCTCCCAACAGGCGCATGGCAATCCCTTCCTCGCCGCGCATGTCCAATGTGCGGGCCAATTGGAGCGCTTGCTCAGCATGATCAAGGGCAGTTGCCAGATCATCCCTACGCAAAGCAACCTCGGCGAAATAGCGATGCATCTCCGGTAAAAAATCCCGCGCCTGGGCTTGTTGATAATAATCCTGGCAGATGTTTAAATGCTGGAGTGCCTCCGAGAGCTGATCAAGACGGATGAGTGTCGCTCCGATGTTCATATGGAAAACGCCCAGAACCCACGGAGAGCCGCCAATGCGCTCCAGGGTCTTCAATCCATCCTGATACAACATCAAAGCTTCGGTGAGTCGCCCTTGGTTGCGGGCGATACCTCCCAGATTGTTGGTGATTACGGCGTGTAGATAGAGATCTCCCATTTGGTCAAAAATACTTCGAGCCTGGCGATAGTGATCTTCCGCCTTTTGCCACTGCCCCATATCGAAGTAAGCGTTAGCGATTTGGTTGTGCATTGTGGCCTGGCCGTGAAGGTCGCCGGCCTGGCGATGCAGCGTAAAGGCATGTTGAAAATGTTCGATGGCTTGCGTGCTCTGTCCTCGCAGTCGAGCGATATGGCCCAGGAGGTTATAGGCCCGGGCCAAGGTACTCAACTCGCCCAAACCTTCAGCGATCCGTAGTCCGTGTTGGCATTGTTCAAAAGCCAAATCATACTGCCCCTGCCGGGTGTTGATGAACCCGGCGCGCAACAACAACTCGGCTGCAATGGTGTTTTCCTCACCGGCCAGAGCTGCCAAGCCCTGTTCAATCCACTCGAAAGCCAGGGAATACTCCCCGCGCAACTCGTACAGGCGAGCTAGTTGATTACAGACGATAGCCTGATGATCGGTAGCACCCTGAGCAACCGAGAGATTCAACGCTTCTCCCAGATGATTCAGGGCTGTGTCGTACTGGCTGGTCGTGATCAGCACCTCGCCCAAGGCCGTGTGGATCGAACAACGTTGTTCAATGGTTTTTTCTGCAGGAATCTCCTGAGCGCTTTGAAGGGCCTTTTGGAAATGATCAATTGCCTCTTGGTTAGCAAACAGTTTCTGCGCCTGCCGACCGGCCAACATCTGGTACTTCAGCGCCCGGGGCCAATCACAACCGGCAAAAGCGTGATGGGCGATCAATGGGATGTTGCTCTCCACATCCCGGTGGCCGGTGGAGCGGTACTGCTCGATATAACCGGCGATCTGGCGATGGTAGAAGCGACGAATACGGGCCAACAGACTACGGTAACAAACCTCCTGCATCAGCGCATGCTTGAAAGTGTAAACTATCTCCGGCACCCGCTGTGTTTCTCGGATGGTCTCGTGTTGCTGGAGACGGACCAAGCTGAGGGTCAGTTTAGCGCCGTTTTCGGGCACGATGTGCGCCAGGATATCGAAAGAAAAGACCCGGCCGATCACCGCGGCCAACTGGGATGCCAGCCGACAAGGTTCTTCCAAACGATCCAAGCGGGCCATAAGCACACCCTGGAGCGTGTCTGGGACGGTGAAACTTTCCAAATCCCTTACCCGTTCCTGGTTGATTTGCCATCGCTCATCCGGAGTCTGGACCAGGATGTGATCATCAATCAAGGTGCGGATCACCTCTTCGACGTAGAGCGGATTGCCCTCGGTGCGGTCCAGGATCATATTCTGCACGGATGAGGGCCAATCTTCGATATTGACCAGGTTGGTCAGTAACTGCTGGCTATCGGAGGGTTTCAGGGGCTGGAGGAGGATTTCGAGGGCGTGGTGCAGGAACTCTCTGTGAATTCGCTCGTGAATCTGCCAGCAACGCTTGCTTCGCTCAGGTCGGTAGAGTAGGATCAACATAATCGGCGCTGTCTCGACCAGTGACATCGAGTAGTTCAGCAATTCCGTCGAGGCTTGGTCAATCCATTGGAGGTCATCCATAACGATGACCAATGGACGTTCTGGAGTGGCCAGTGTATTCAGCAAAGAATGAATCGCGACAAAAGTTCGACGTTGCAAAGCCTCGGCATCGAGGTAGCGAACTTTCTCCTGGAATGCCGGGGGAAGGGAAAGGTTGAGAAAGTTAGCTATATAAGGGAGAATCTCTTCTCTAAAGCGAAAAGTCGAGTTTTCTCGTTGCGTCTTTTGAATCTCTGCCCATATCGCGCGTAATTTGCTCCAGGCTTCGGCCTCGCTATCATCAGGCTGGACACCGACGATTTTCTGGACGATTTCCTGGAATAAGCGAAAGCTGACCGCCTCCGTGTAAGAGAGACATCGCCCTTCGATCCATGTGAGAGTGGGAGGGGGGGAGTCGTTGCCAGTACATTGCTGGCGTAATTCAGCAATCAGGCGCGACTTTCCCAATCCGGCTTCGCCGACGACCGATATGATTTGCCCCTGACCATCGCGGAGCCGAGCTATAGCCTGCAATAATCGTTCCCATTCGTCCCCGCGTCCCACCAGGGGAGAACGCATTCCCTTGATACCGCGTAAGGGTTCGGGAACCGCACGCGGTTTTTCTACCGTAAAGACGGGGACCGGCACACTCTTCCCCTTGAGACGAACTTCCCCTTGCGGCATCAGATCAAAGAGGGCCTGCACCTTCCGCCGGATATCGCTGCTGACGAGAATGGTTCCCGGCCGAGCAACGGACATCAATCGAGCGGCCAAATTGACCTCGTCTCCCATCACCGTGTACTCATGGCGCCAATCGGTGCCCACATAGCCGGCAAAGACATATCCCGTGCTGATGCCAACCCGTTGAGCCAAGCGGAGATCTGCTAATCCGGCCTGGGTTGACAACTCGTGATTGATCTCGGGAATGGTGTGCTGTATCGCCAAGGCCGCTCGAATGGCGCGCTCCGCATCGTCTTCGTGGGCCACAGGTGCACCGAAGATCGCCAGCAGTTTATCCCCCTGATCGTATAAATCCATTTTGTTGATCGTACCGCCAAAGCGACGGATACTGTTTGCCGTTGCTGTAAAATACCGATTGATAGCAGAGACAATCTCGGATTCCCGCCCAGGGCCCAGGCGATCCACAATTTCTCCCAGCCCGTGGATGTTTGCGAACAGATTGGAGACCAACCGATGTTCTCCCTCCAACGTGATTGCCTCCGTCCGCGTAAAGCCAGCGGAAAAACTGCCGACAATGCGCGTCAATAGGCCGGCCGGCAAATAGGGGGTCATAGCATCCAAGTAAGCAACGGCCCGCTGGAGATCATCGAGGTGGGGTTCGAGCGTTGGAAGACGATGCAACGGATCGTAGTCTGTGGGATCGGTGGGGTGGGGTGGGGCGGAAGCGATTTCCTCGACAACCAGGTAAGCCGGATTCTGCGGGGCTGGCGTCGCGCGGCACGGGACAGAAATAGCTTGCACGGTATCGGCGTCCAGTAGCACTTGCCCGGCAACAGCCGCCGACTCCGTAATGGCAGTTCGGTTCACGTCCTTGCCCAACAGGGCGTATTCCATTCCCTCCGTTGTGCCCAACTGAGCAGCAAAGAAACGCCCCTTGTGTACACCCACTTTCATTCGGAGAGGAAAGACACCTTGGGATGTCGAGACCTGAGTGAATTCGGACATTGTAGCCTGCATCTGCATCGCTGCTTGAACAGCCCGGGTAGTGCTTTCCGGCTCGAGAAACAAACCCAGCAGAGCATCGCCACCAAATTTGATCAACTGTCCCCGATGTGCGCGAAGTATAGCGAGCATAGAGCGGAAATAGCGGTTGACGATGGCTGTGATCTCCTCGGCCCCCTCTCGCCCAATGTGGCTCAACCGCTCCGACATAGCCGTAAAGCCACTGATATCCGCGAAGATCAGGGTGCCGGTGAGAAATTGTCCATCTGCTCGCCCGGCTACCGGCTGATAGAACAAACGTTCTGTCAGGTAAACGGGCAGGTGCGTGACGATGATGGCGAGCAAATCCGTTAGATGGTCGAGGCACTCTTCTAGCAACTTGAGCGGCGGGGAGACTGGATCGAAACGCAAGGCTTCGACCAACTGCGGTGGCAGGTAAGCACGCAGATGATCGAAGTTTGCTCCCGTGAGGCCAGAGGGCTGACTCGGCTTGCCAATGGGTAGCTGTGTCTGTGTCAATGGCGCTCCGCAGTGACCGCAAAAGGCAAATCCAGCAGGGTTTTCGAACTTGCAGCGGGGACACAAACTCATAATCACTCCAGGCAACGAGAAAATGCGATAGCGCAATGGGAAGATACTACAATGAAGTCCAATGAAGTCCAATGAGGCTCAAAGAAGCGAGTAAGAAAAGCGCTACACATCAAGTATACTACACTTGTGAAAGATAAGCAATACAAACACACAAATTGGGTAAACAAAACCGGTCGCTAGCAACTTCCGACTATATAAATTATGTAAAGTTAGCCTGTTTTTTGCGCTTTTCTCGTCGTAACTGCTCAGGCTACTTCAGAAGTTTACCAATACCGGCGTTTTGTCCTCATCCGTAACCCGCAGGCCCTCCGCTGTTCGAGCCGAATCCGCGATTCGGCGGGCCTGCAGTTTACTTGCTCGTCACCTGCTTTGTGCTAGAATACATGTAACTGCTGCTCAGGCTACTTCTGTTAGCGATTGAAATCGCCTCTGGAGGGGCTGGCAACCAAGCGCCCACGCAGGTGGGCGCACCTGTCCACGCAGGTGGACAGCCATTAGCTCATCAGGCGCGGTTTCAACCGTCGGCCTGAACTCACTACCCTCCCGCAGGTTCAGAAGCGGTTTGGGGGCATTTTATGCCCTGATGCGGGGCTTATACACGTGCAACTGACGTAATTTCAAACCTGCGGGAGGGTTACCAATCAATATGTCGGGTAGTGAATCGTCCGTTTCCATCTTTCAACCGTCGGCCTGAACTCACTACCCTCCCGCAGGTTCAGAAGCGGTTTGGG
>CAZXVB010000013.1:0-18496 GCA_964643875.1 uncultured Anaerolineales bacterium
CACACTTTTTCTGGGACGCAGATTAACGCAGAAAAACACAGATTTTCTTGGGTTTGCGGCGCGAACCGACACGAATCCGGTCAAATCAGCGTCAATCTGCGGTGAATCTGCGGTGAATCTGCGTTCAGACGTGGACGCGCCTGTCCACGCAGGTGAACGCGCGGCTGCAAGCCCTCTAGAGGCAATTTCAATCGCTAACAGAAGTAGCCTGAGCAGTTACCTCCACCGAATAATAGGGAGCTTCGACAAAGCGCACATCCACAAAGCGCGGTGTGATCCCTTCAGCCTTCAAATGTGCCGTCAACGGCTCCAACACGGCCAGACGGTCGGCCATCCCTGCACCTTCTCCCAACACCACGCGCCACCCTTCCGCATTGGTGAACACTAACCCCCGCCCAGGCACATAAGTGAAGACCGTCGTAGAGGACATCCCCAGCACCGACAACTCCTCCAGCGCCACCCGCACCCGCTCATCCAGGCGGCCCTCGGCGTCTCGCGGCAACGGCCCGTAGACCACCCATCCCTCCGGCAGCGCACCCTGGGCATGCATCACGACCCCGCTCTCGTCCACCCACCACCAAACATCGTTCTCGTTCCACATCACCCTCGGCTGCCGCTCCTTTACCTCGATGGTACACGTCGCCGGCAGTCGGCACTTCACTCGAGCCGCTTTCAGGGAAGGCAAGGCCGCCAGAATACGCGCCTCGACCTCTGCCGGCCGTACCCACAACACGTGCCAGCCTGTCAGCCCGCTGACACGGAAGACCTCCTTAGCCGACACACGTTCGGCGCCGATGACCTCGGCATCGAAGACATAGAATCGGTCATCCAGCCCTACCCACGCCACGAGCAGAACGAGCACCAGCGCCAAAACCAGGCCCGCCCGCCGCAGCCTGGCAGCCTGCCGGGAGACCGCTGCCCGACGTCGGGGCGTGCTATGGCGACCCCTTAGCAACGGCAACACGCCCACCGCCTCGAATCGCCTTTCGAGCGGACGATAATTGAGCTTCCTTCGCCCACGTTGAGCGCGCCTCACCCACTTCATCCACTCACGTCCATCGTTGGTCCCAAGTACGAGGTAGCCGACCGTACCTTATCCTCATACCGCTCCAATGCCAGTTCAATCAACCGATCAATCAGCTCCGGGTAGGAAAGGCCGCTGGCCTCCCACAGCTTGGGATACATACTGATGGCTGTAAAACCAGGAATGGTATTCACTTCATTGATGTACAACGGCCCATGTTCACCGCTCAACAAGAAATCCACCCGCGCCATGCCGGCACAGTCAATGGCCATATAGGCCTGCACGGCCATCTCCCGCACCTGTTCCATCATCTCGGAGGAAAGAGGCGCTGGGATCAGGAGCTGCGAGGCATCATCCCCACTGTCAATGTACTTGGCCTCATAGCTGTAGAAATCCCGGCTGGGGATGACCTCGCCCGGTAAGGAGGCTATCGGCTCATCGTTGCCCAACACGCTCACCTCGATCTCTCGGGCCATCGGGACGGCCGCCTCGACCAGCATCCGGCGGTCATAACGGGCCGCATCAGTCAATCCGGCCATCAACTCGTCCCTACTTCGACACTTGCTCACCCCCACACTCGATCCCAGACAGACCGGTTTCGTGAACACCGGGTAGTCCAGCCGAGATTCGACCTGCGCTACGACCGCGTGGGGGTCCGCCTCCCACGCCTTCCGATTGAAGGTCAGATAATCCACGATCGGCAGGCCGTGGGCCTGGACCACGTTCTTGAAGATCACCTTGTCCATCCCGACCCCGGAAGCGATCACCCCCGCCCCCACGTAGGGGATTCCCGCCAGTTCTAACAGCCCTTGGACGGTGCCGTCCTCGCCATAGGGACCGTGCAGCACCGGGAAGACGACATCCAATTCTGCCAGGCGGGTCGCCTCGATGGCCCGCGACGTCTCTTTCAAGTACATCAACTCACGATGGGAGGGATCGCCCAACAAGGCCGCCGGCCGACTGACCGCGGCCTCCCCGGTTGCCAAAGCCCTCATCGGGTCCCCCGAAGCGATCCAGCGGCCATCCTTGGTAATGCCAATCGGGATGATCTCGTACTTCGAACGGTCCATGGCCGCCATCACCGAACGGGCCGAGGCCAGGGAGACCTCATGTTCTCCCGACCGTCCCCCAAAAATGACCCCAACGCGAATTTTGCGCCCCATCACCAATCTCCCAGTCGTTCGATCTCCAATTCTAGCGTCACTCCCAAGCGACTACGGACGGTGGCCTGCACGTGTTGAATCAATGCCCACACATCGGCGGCCGTCGCATGGCCGGTATTCATCAAAAAATTCGCGTGCTGTTCCGACACCTGTGCCCCCCCGATACGATATCCCTTCAACCCGGCCTCCTCGATCAACCGGCCGGCATGTCCACCTGGTGGGTTTTTGAACGTCGAACCCATCGTCGCCCCGGCCGGATGGCGGGTTCGACGCCACTCCGCGATCTCCCGCGCCCGGTTGGCCAGAGCAACCGGGTCCCCCGGCGGCAGCCGGAAGGTGGCCGCCAACACCACATACGCCTGCGCGGCCGACTGCCGCTTGATCCGGCTGGTGCGATAATCGAACTCGAACCACTCGGCCGGCCGCTCGACCACCTCTCCCCCAGGACCGAGAACCGTCGCCGTGTGGAGGGTGTGGGCGATATCCCCTCCAAAGGCACCCGCGTTTCCAACCACCGCTCCTCCCACTGATCCCGGTAAACCAACGGCCCACTCCAATCCCGCTTTGGCCCGCGCGACCGCCTCCCTTGCCACCACAGCCAACAAAGCGCCAGATTCGGCCTGCACGGTCACCCAATCATCCGGGTCGGTTAGCGGCTCGAACGTCACCTGAGCTGCCCGGTAGAGGATCACCAGCCCACGCAACCCCTCGTCGGAGACTAATACGTTGCAGCCGCCCCCCAGAATCCGCCAATCCACCCCATGCCTGCGGGCCAGGGAAATCGCCCGCAGCAGATCGTCCGTTCGTTCACAGACCCACAATAGGTCTGCCGGTCCACCCACGCGCATCGCAGTATGCGGCGCTAAAGGCACATTGCGCTGCACCGCCGGCCCCAGGGCCGCCGCCAGAGCATCGAGCGCCGTCAACCCCACAGCTCCTCCTCTCCCTGGTGTCCATCGTCCTCTGGCCACTCCACGGCCAGCACATCCAACAACCACTCCCCGACCAAATACCCATCGCCCGCCCCCAGGGTCAACACCACATCCCCTGGCTTGACCTCGGTGCCGAGCCAGATCATTGCCTCTTCCTTAGAAAGAGCGCAACGGACGTCGGGATGTGTCATCCGACTGACCACATCCACGCTCCGTATGCCCAACGTATTGGTCTCACGAGCCGCATAGATGGGCAACACAATCACATGGTCGGCGGCCTGAAAAGCCTGCACGAATTCCGACATCAGTGCCCAAGTCCGGCTGTACGTATGGGGTTGCCACACCGCCCACAGGGGACGACCGGGGTATCGGGAGCGAGCCGCCTCCAGCGTGGCCCGAATCTCGGTGGGATGATGGGCGTAATCATCTACCACCAACACGCCTTGCACCTCTCCCTTGATCTCGAAGCGCCGCGCCACGCCCCGGAAGCCGATCAGGGCCTCCTTGGCGACACGCATCGGTACCCCCAGCGCGTCGGCCACAACCAAGGCAGCGACGGCATTAGACGCATTGTGGCGGCCTGGCAACCGCAAACGCACCAACCCCGGCGTCTGTTCCCCTGCATCGCGCCGGGTGACCAGGAAATCCATCCCGCCGACGAAATTCGGCCGCACCTCCTCCGCCCGCCACTCTGCCCCGTCGGACAACCCAAAGAACGTCACACGGCCACCGGCAGCCCGGCGCTCCAACCCGATCTCGCGGGCCGCCGGATCATCCCAACAAGCCACCACCAATCCCTCCGGTGGAACCGCCTCCACGAACGTCTCGAAGGCCGCCCGGAAATCGCCGAAGGTGGGATAACAATCCGGATGGTCGTGTTCCACGTTCGTCACCACGGCGATGGTAGGGTTGAGTCCCAAAAACATGCGGTCATACTCGTCCGCCTCGACCACGAACCAATTCCCGTCGCCTGCGTGGGCATTCGTCCCCAAGTCGGTCACCAACCCCGTCACCACCCCGCCGATGATGAAGGTCGGGTCGAGACCGGCCGCCATCGAGATCGAAGCAATCATGGCCGTCGTCGTCGTCTTGCCATGGGTCCCGGCAACCGCCACGACCTGGTAACCGTCCGTCATCTGCGCCAGGAACTCGGCGCGTTTGAGTACCGGGATGCCAGCCGAGCGAGCGGCTTCGACTTCCGCATTGAATGGCGGTACAGCCGACGAGACCACAACCCACTCTGCGCCCTGGACATTCTCCGCCCGGTGGCCGACAAAGACACGCACGCCATCGCGGGCCAACGCCTCAGCGACCGGCGAAAGGGCCAGGTCTGAGCCGGAGACCACAGCCCCCTGCTCCAACAACACCCGGGCGATGGCAGAAAGTCCTGCTCCCCCAATGCCCACAAAATGGATATGCCGATCAGAAAAACGCATAATGTCTCTCCATCAACTCGCGCATTCAGAGGTCGGAACTCGACCTGGGAGCCAGACAGAACAACGACTCACCCTACCGGCTCGACGCAGACTGCAAGGCTTCAACGGGAGCGAGTCGCACAGCGTCGTCAGATGAACACCACGATCACGAACACGAACGAGGCCGCCACGGCGATGTAGAGAAGCGCGTTCGAGCGACCGATCAACTCCGGCGGCAAATTTCGCATCAGAGAAGCCGAGGGCGAACCGGGCGGAGGAGGAGTGATCCCGCCAACCCCCGCCGTCTGACCGGCTGCCATACCATAATTGGCCGCGTTGAGGAACGACAACAACGTCCCCACCACCAGAAAACCGTTCAACATCCCCAGGAAGAACCCCAACAGCAAATCCTGCAATCGCTCTCGGGCGACCTTTCCCCCCAATTGGGAGACAATGGAGGGGCTGGCATATCCAAAGATAGTAATGACAACGAACAAAACCGCACGGACGTAAAACTGGCTCTGAGGCGGTAGATTTTGAAACAACGCGGTGATCGGCGGGACGAACGTCAGTAAGACGTGCTCAACGAATAGGGCCAGGATAACACTGAACGAAACGATGATCTCCTTCGCCCAACCCCGCAGGCTACCGATCAACGCAAACAAAAACAACAGACCGCCGAACATAGTATGAATGGGTATCATGTGCCACCTCCTCTAGTTCCCTGCATCAACTGCCACAATTCTTCCGCCAGACGCTGGGCCGCATCCGGTCGGGCCAACGCCCGCATACGATCCGACATTTCCCTCAATCCCTTTCGATCCCGCAACAATCGCTCCACCGTGCCGGTCAAGGCATCGGAGAGATGAGCATCCTCCAACGCCACAGCGGCTCCCCGCTCCACCAGCCATTCCGCGTTGACCCGCTGATACCGCCAGGCATGGGGATACGGCACCAACACGGCCGGCAGCCCAAAGAACGGCAACTCCCCCAGCGTTGAGGCCCCGGCCCGACAGACCACCAGATCCGCAGCGGCCAACGCCGCCCCCATTTCGTCGTGCAAGTAGGGGAAGGCGTGATAGCGGGCCTGTAACGACACCGGCAACGCAGATCGCTGTGCAGAAACCCACGGCCAATCCAACTCCCCGCTTACATGGATCACCTCGGCCAGCGCCAACACGTCCGTCAACCCGGCCACCAAAGCCCGATTGATGCTTCGCGCCCCCCGACTGCCCCCAAAGACGAGCAGGACCGGCGTCTCCTCTTCTGCTGGCAGACCCAACGCCACCCGAGCAGCCACCCGATCATCGGAGTAGACCCGGAACTCCGCCCGCACCGGGTAGCCGGTCACCACCACTTTATGCGCCGGGAGAAAAGCACGGGAATCTGGCAAGGTCACCGCCACCCGACTGGCCAATCGGGCCAAGACTCGAACAGCCAAGCCTGGCTCGATGTCGGGCAGGTAAACCAGAATCGGCACGCGCAACATCCAGGCCGCCAGTGCCACCGGCACGCTGGCGTATCCACCGGTAACAAAGAGCGCATGCGGTCGTTCCATCCGTCCCAGGCGATAGGCCCGCCGCCATCCGCCCAACAGTTTGATCAGGTTCGAAAGTCCCTGGGAAAACCCCAAGCCATGCACACCGCCGGCCGGAATCCCCACGAAGCGTAGGCCAGCCCGTTCGGCCAGGTGCGACTCCACCCCGCCCTCCCCGCCGACGTACACCACATCCAACCCGGCTAGAGCAGCCTCCGTGCCCTCAACCACCTCCAGAGCCTGAACGACAGCCAGCCCTGGATAGACGTGTCCTCCTGTCCCTCCGCCCGCGATCCATAGACGGAACGGGCCGGCGCGCCTATCCGCGCCTTCCACTACGCCGCGTTCTTTTTCCAGGCCCGCTACCACGGGAAACCCCTAACAACAGCCCCACGCCCGCCAGGGAAACGATCATCGCCGAACCGCCAAAGCTCAAAAACGGTAACGCCACCCCGGTAAACGGCAACAGGCCGGTTAACACAGCGATATTGATCAATGCTTGCAACGTCAACCAACTCGTCACCCCGCAGGCCATCAGTGCAGCGAATAGATTGGGGGCCTCCTGACTGATCTTGAAACCCCGATAAGCCAGCAAGACGAACAAGGCGATCACCGTGAGGCAGCCCAAAAAGCCCAACTCCTCCCCTAAAACGGCGAAGATCGAGTCGGTATGGGGAGCGGGTAAATAGCCCAATTTTTGCTCCCCCTGTCCCAACCCAACGCCCAACAGACCGCCGCTCCCCAGGGCCAACAACGATTGTTGAACGTGGTAGCTCAAATGAAGCGGGTCACGCCAGTACTGCAAATAGTCCTCGATCCGCTGCCGGGCATGGGCTGACTGATAAATCACGCCCCACAACGTCACGGCCCCAACCAGGCCGCCGGCGGTCAATTGTAAGATGTCGGCCCCGGCGAAGAAAAACATCGCCACCGCCGTCAACACCACGACGACAGCGGTGCTGATATCCGGCTGCATCATAATCAAGCCGGCCACCAGGCCAATCACCATGGCGAATGGGATCAGTCCGTACGTCACATCGCGGATCTGCCCCCCTTTGGAAGTCAGCCAAGCCGAGACATAGATGATCACTGCCGGTTTGACCAACTCCCCTGGCTGAATGGAGCCGTTCAGGAAAGAACGCCGCGCTCCAAATCGGTCGTCGCCGATGAACAGCACCAATACCAAAGCCAACAACGCGACCCCCATCACCGGCACGGCCTGCCGTTGCCACACATCATAGGGAATCCAGGCGACCACCAACATCACCACAACCCCCAACCCCACCCATCGGAACTGTCGGGAAGCAATTCGAAAACTGTCTCCATACTCCTGATACGACCAGTCGAAGGTGGCGCTGTAGACCATCATCAGGCCAATGGACAGCAAGGCCAAGACCGTCAACAGCACGACGTAGTCCGGATGCCCCAGACGACGGCGTGCCGCCTGCGTCTCCCCGTTGGAGGCCGCAGACCGCGAACGGGGAGAGGATACAATCCGCCGGGATCGCGTTCCCGTTGTCATCTTATGGCCGACACTCCTCTATTCCCGCCCCACCTCAGACAGCCCCTCACAGACTATGAACCAACGCCTTGAAACGATCCCCCCGCTCGGCGAAATCACGAAATGCGTCGAAACTGGTGCCACCAGGGGAAAGGAGCACCACATCGCCGGGGCAGGCGACCTGGGCCGCCGTCTCGACGGCCTCCTCCAACGTGACGACCTGGGTAATTCCCTCCAGGAAAGCATTTTCCGCCTGGGTTGCCACCACATCGGCGATCATCGGGCCAGCTTCCCCAAACGTCACCAAATGACGCACCCGCTGCACCGCCTCCTGGGCAAACGCATCCCACGGCAACTTCTTGTCCCGCCCGCCGGCCAGCAATATGATCGGCTCTTCGAACGAACGCAGGGCCGCCAGGGTCCGCTCCGGAGCGGTAGCGATGGAATCGTCGTACCACTGCACGCCGTTCCACTCCCGCACCCACTCCAGCCGGTGCTCAACGCCGGTGAACGTCGTCGCCACCCGATGCATCGCCTCCACCGGCACGCCAACCACGCCGACGATGGCGGAGGCCGCCAACACGTTCGACAGGTTATGAGCGCCGCGCAACTGCACTTCCGTGGCGTAGCAGATCGTCCGGTCGCGCCCTCCCATACGCAGCGTCAACGCGCCGTTTGTCTTGAAAGCTCCTTCCTCTACCTCAGCCCCCCTGCTGAACCAGACCAGGCGGGCCGGGGTCTCGATAGCCAATGAACGGGCGTGGGCATCGTCATACCCCAACACGGCCACGTCATCCGCCTGCTGGTATGCCACGATGTTTCGCTTAGCCGCAATGTACGCCTCCATCGTTCCATGGCGGTCGAGGTGATTGGGGGTAATGTTCAACACAGCAGCCACGTGAGGGGCGACTGTCATTATCTCCAACTGAAAACTCGAAAGTTCCATCACCACACAATCATCCGGGCGGATACGGTCCAAGTCCCCGATCAGCGGATTGCCGATGTTGCCCCCCACCCAGGTGCGTCGGCCGGCCGCCCGACACATCTCGCCGACCAATGCAGTCGTCGTCGTTTTGCCGGCCGAGCCGGTGATGCCGATCACCGGTGCGGGACAACGCTCCAGGAACAACTGGGCATCGTTGCTCAACGGGATGCCGCGCCTCCGCGCCTCCACCACGATGGGGATATCCAACGGGACGCCCCCACTGACGCACAGCAGATCGGCCTGATCCAACAGAGTGAGGGGGTGCTCCCCCAACACATACTGAATCGGCAGATCGGCCAACCCGGCCATCGAAGCAGCCAGAGCAACCTCATAGCGCAGGTCAGAGACCACCACCTGGGCGCCGGTCCGCGCCAGGAAGCGAGCCAATGCCATCCCCTGACGGGCCAATCCCAAAATTATCACATGTTTACCGGCCAAAGACGCCGATGTGGAGGTCGTCATCCCACTCACCACTCACCTCACCACAAGGCCAGGGCCACGCCGGCCATCACGGCCAGCAGTTCGACCAACCAAAATCTCTGTACGACCTGGGTTTCTGACCAACCCAACAACTCGAAATGATGATGGAGTGGACTCATCTTGAAGAGCCGCCTTCCCTGCCCAAACCGGCGTTTAGTGTATTTGAAATACACCACCTGCAAGATCACCGACAGGGTCTCGGCGACCGGCACCAAAGCCACAATGGGCAATAACAACCACTGTCCCGTCATCAGGGCCACCGTCGCCAGCGTCGCCCCCAGCGCCAGGCTGCCTGTATCCCCCATGAACATCTGGGCCGGATGGGCATTGTACCACAAAAACGCAAAACAGGCCCCCACAATAATGAAACAAAATCGCACCAGGTACTCCTGGCCCTGCAACAGAGCAATGACCCCATAGCCCACGAAAGCGCTGGCTACGATGATCCCGGCCAATCCATCCAATCCATCGGTCAGATTGACCGCGTTCGACATCCCCAGGATGAAGAACGCCGCGATCGGCACCCAGGCCCAGCCCAATTCCACGGCGCGATGGATGCCGGGCACGCCCACCTGACCGGCGAACTGCAAGGGCAGCACCTTCATCACCACAGCGATGATCAGCGTGAGAGGGACTTCCCACATCAGTTTGCGACGGGCCGTGTACCCTTCCCCCCGACGCATCCCGCGCACACCGGCGATGTCATCCAAAGCGCCGATGATGGCGTACACCAACATCACACCCAAAGGTACCAGGATCGAGCGCCCCTCTTGAGTCTGCGCCAACAGGTTGTAAATATTGAGGGCCACCGTGATAAGCACGATCGGGACCACGATCATCAAGCCCCCCATCGTGGGGGTCCCCAATTTTGTCTGATGCCCTCGTGGCCCATCAATCCGAATCCGCTTTCCAATGCGATAGTGGCGCAAGATACGGATCAACAACGGCCCCCACACGACCGCCAACAGGAACGATATGCTGGCCAAAATCAATGCAAAATCCATGTGAGCTTCACGCTTTCGAAGGCGGTAGGCTTGAGGCCATGGTATGGGTATGCACTCCTAGAGCATTTACAATCTCGTCCATGTACACCGCCCGTGAGCCTTTTACCAGAACCACATCGCCTGCCGTCACCAAGTCGGTCAGCAACGCCACGGCTGCTGCACAATCATCCAGAACGTGTACCCGCTCCGGCGGCATACCCCATCGGAGTGCCGTTTCTCCAATGAGCCGACCACGCGGACCAACCGTCACCAGAATGTCGGCCACCTCCAGGGCACGCATACCCACCTTCTCGTGCCCCTCCTGCTCGTAATCACCCAATTCCAACATATCGCCCAGCACAGCGATTCGTCGCCCTTCCAACTCCTCCAGCAGATTGAGGGCCGCAATCGTCGAGGCCGGGCTGGCATTGTAGGTATCGTCCAGGATGATGGCCCCTTCCGGCCCCGGCACGGCCACCAAGCGAAGTTGCGGCGATGGCCCCCGCAATCCCTCGATGATCTCCTGCCAATTCAACCCTTCCACCAAACCTACGGCGGTCGCCCGCAACGCTGTGTGCACAGAATGGCGTCCCAACAGCGGAATCTTGACGTGCAATACCTCTCCCTGGTAGTGAAGCCGGAAACGGATCCCCTCCAACCCCAACCCATTGATCTCGTCAGCCCATAGGTCGGCCTGTGGCGAGAGTCCGTAGAAGAAAACACGGGCCTGGGTCGCCGAGGCCATCCCGCGCACCCGCTCATCATCGTAATTCAGAATAGCAACGCCCTCCGGGGCCGGGGGCAACGCTTCTACCAACTCTTGCTTGGCCTGGGTGATCCGCTCGATGGTGCCGGCCCGTTCCAGGTGAACCGGAGCGACAATTGTCACCACGCCCACGTGCGGCCGGGCTATGCGAGCCAGATCGGCGATCTCTCCCACATCGTACATGCCCATCTCCAACACGGCCCGCTCGTGATCGGGCGTCAATCGGAGCAGGGTCAATGGCAAGCCGATCTCGTTGTTGTAGCTGGCCTCACTCTTCAGAGTGACGTACCGACGGGCCAAGACGTCCGCCGTCAGCTCCTTGGTGGTCGTCTTCCCCACGCTGCCGGTCACCCCGATGACACGCAAGGTGTGCCGTCGTCGCCAGAAGGCGGCGACCTGTTGTAACGCCAGCAGAGGGTCCGCTACCCGCAGCAGGAATGGTGGCGCGCCCTCCAGGGAAGAAGGGAATTCGCCCGTATCCACGAAATCCTGCAATGGGATCACCGCCCCGTCCACAGCCACATCCCGCCCCACTAAGGCCGCAACGGCCCCCCGGTCAAAAGCGTGCGCCACGTAATCGTGTCCGTCCGCCTGCTCTCCCATCAAAGCGACGAACAAGCTGCCGGGCTGCGCCTGCCGGGAATCCACCACCACCGTCGAGAACGACTGCGCTGGCACTCGACCGGCCGGTCGCCAGCCGCAAATCCCCTCACAAACGTCGGCTAACGTCAATCGGCTCTCATTTGTACTGTTCACACCGTTCACGTCGCTCACGGGACCACCACCTGTGCCATATCCACGTCTTGAGGCGGAATCCGCAACATCCCAAACAGACGGGTCATCACCCGCTGAAAGGTCGGCGCCGCCGTGTGAGATGCCCAGGGAGAAGTGCGAGGACGATCCAACTTCACCAGGATGACTACCTGAGGTTCAGGCCAGGGGCCAAACCCCACAAACGAAGCGATGGTTCCCTGGGGATCATATCCACCCGGCACTGGAATCTGCGCCGTGCCTGTCTTACCGGCCACCCGGTAACCCGCGACCTGTGCTTCGGGGATAGCTTCATCCACCGTCCGCACCATTATCTCTGCCACCTGCTGCGCCGTCTCCGGCGAGATCACCTGCGCCTCGACCCTCCGCTGATGTGTGAACTCGGTCCCATCTGGAGCAATCCGTCGGGCGACCACATACGGACGCAAACGTTCTCCCCCATTGGCGACAGTCGCCACCGCAGTGATCATCTGCAGCGGCGTGACGGCGACCCCCTGCCCAAACGCATTGGTCCCCAAATTCGCATCGTGCCAATAGGCATAGTCGTTTGGCGTCCACACCTGGCCAGTCGCCTCACCGGCCAGGTCTACCCCTGTCCTCTGTCCAACCCCAAATCCCAGAAGGTAATGGTAAAATGTGTCGGCTCCCATACGAGTACTGAGCCACGCCGCCCCCACATTCAGCGAGTGAATCAGGATGTCGGCAACCGTATATTCCCCCTGCAAATCCGGCGATGAATTATGAATCGGCACCCCCCCGACTTCCATCCAACCGGGGTCGTAATAGGTCGTCTCTGGAGAAACTACACCAGCATCCAGGGCCGCCGCGACCGTCAACACCTTGAAAACAGACCCCGGCTCGTATTGTTCACTGATGGCCGGATCGGTAAACGGCAATACACTGGCCGATAGATCCTCTCTCACAAATTCCTGATAGCGACCAGGGTCGTAATTCGGCAAGCTGGCCATGGCCAGAATCTCGAAAGTACGTGTATCCATCACGATGATCGTACCGCCATCGGCCTGGTATGCCATCACAGCCTGCGCTAACTCCTGTTCCACCATGGCCTGTATCGTGCGGTCCAGGGACAGGACCAACGCATCCCCCGACTCCGGCAGCACCACAGGCAACACCGTCCACGGGACCGGTTGACTGAAGAGATCAACCGGCCCTTCACGTTCTATTCGTCGAGGGCGCAAGGCCATGTCGTGAAACCCCTCGACTCCATAGAACCCCTCTCCGGCAACATTGCAGAACCCCAACACGTGAGCCGCCAGGCTGCCCTCCGGATATGCGCGCGCCCACCGGGGGCGCACCGTGATCCCCGGCAATTCCTGTTCAGCGATCTGATCCCCAATCTCCTTGGAGACCTGCGGAGCCAACAATACCCACAACTTATCACTCTCCAACTCCGCCTGGATCTGTGCTCTGGGAGTGTGCAGCCATCCTTCCAACACCCGGGCCGTCTCCACGGGGTCCAACACCTGGGAGGGTGTCGCCTCAACAGAATAGACGACTACATTCCCGGCCAACAAGTGACCATTCCGATCGCGAATCACCCCCCGTGGAGGATCATCCAACGTGATACGACGCTCCCGTTGTTCGGCTGCCCAGGCCCGATAGAAGCCAGCGTCCAGCACCTGCACCTGCACCAACTGGGCAACCACGATCAACGTCAACACTATCAACACGAATTCTGCCAACCGGACTCTCCGGCGGGGCCCTTCCAACATCTCGCCTCTCACTCCAGTGGTACGAAGAACTCCATCCGCTCTGGTGGAACCACCTCCATACCCAACTCTTCCACAGCTCTCCGCTGCAGCGTCTCGATCGAGCTGGCCTGGGCGATCTTGACTTCGAGTTGAGCAT
Organism: uncultured Anaerolineales bacterium; assembly: GCA_964643875.1. Taxonomy (GTDB): domain Bacteria; phylum Chloroflexota; class Anaerolineae; order B4-G1; family B4-G1; genus CAZXVB01. Next base: position 13,427 of record CAZXVB010000013.1, read on the forward strand.
TCTCCCGTCGCAGGCGGAAATACTCACTCTGCAACTGCTGGATGTGCCGTCCACGAGCGGCATTCTGGCCGACCAACGACAGATAGGTCGCGGCGAGGACCAAAACGACCAGCAACAAGAGGGCTACACTCCTCCAGGTTCGTCGCTTCACCTGCCGACGAAGGGACTCCAACATCGGCCACTCCTCCTCTACCCCTACGTCCCCCCCACACGCATCGCCACGCGCAAGCGGGCCGAGCGGGAGCGGGGATTCACACGCACTTCCTCCGCCGAGGGCCGAATCGGCTTGCGGGTGATCACCTGCAACGTCGCATGATGATGACATTGACAGACCGGCAATTCGGGCGGACAGATACAATCTCGACTTTCTCGTTGCATGAATCGTTTGACCAGTCGGTCCTCCAGAGAGTGAAAGCTGATCACTACCAGCCGTCCCCCCGGCGCAAGCACCTCCACCGCCTGGGGAAGTGCACTTTCGATCAATAGAAGCTCGTCATTGACAGCGATCCGCAGGGCCTGAAACGTTCGCGTGGCGGGGTGAATGCGCTCTCGTTTCCTCCCCGCCACCTGTTTGACTATCGCAACCAGCTCTCCGGTTGTATAAATTGGGCGTGCCGCCACTATCGCCTCAGCGATCCGCCGGGCGGACCGTTCCTCCCCATATCGCCACAATAACGCTGCCAATTCGGAGACCGGCAGCGTATTGACCAGGTCGGCCGCGGTCGGGCCACCTTCGGTCGGATCGAACCGCATATCGAGGGGATCGTCCCCTCCGAACGAGAACCCGCGGGTGTGATCGGCCAACTGGAACGAAGAGAGGCCCAGGTCGAACAAGATGCCATCAGCCGGGAAATACCCCTCCGACCGGGCGACCGCTGCCAGGCGCTCGAAAGAGGCATGCACAACTCGACAACGTTCGGCATAGGAGGCCAGTCGCTGTCTGGTCCGCGCGACAGCGTCCGGGTCCCGATCCAACCCCAGAAGGCGTCCATCCGGGGACGAAACGGCCAAAATCTCCGCTGCGTGCCCCCCCCCGCCCACTGTGGCGTCCACATATCGCCCTCCAGGCCGAACGGCCAGACCATCGAGGATCGCCGCCACAAGAACAGGTATGTGTGTTTCCGCCATACCCGCCTCTCATCAAAGCCGCCCATCAAATCTCCAACGCAGCCCACATCTCCTCGTCGCCGACGACCCGGGCTTGCTCAGCTTCCCAGTTTTCCGGGCTCCACAACTCAATATAGGTATCCAAGCCAGTGACAATCACCTGGGTATCGAGGCCGGCTTCTTCTCGCAGCCGAGGAGGAATCAACACCCGTCCTTGCCCATCCAAAGTGGAAAAGGAGGCATTGGCAAAGACAAGTCGGCGGAACGCCCGCGCCACCCGATCAGTGATCGGCAGGGCACTAACCTTGGCGGACAATTGTTGCCACTCTTCCAGGGGATAGATCGCCAGGCAGGGGTCCAAACCACGCGTCACCACCAGGCCTTGGGATAATTGACCCCGGAACTTAGTGGGGATCGTCAGTCGCCCTTTAGAGTCCAATTTGTGGGTAAACTCTCCCAGGAACATGTCAATGTCTTTCTCAGCGCCCCCACCCTGGCAAAAAAACAGAAGGAATATAGGAACGATGTACCACGTTGCCCCACATTATCCCACAATATCCCACATTATCCCACATTATACACTAATTTTTCCGTTTTGGCTAGTCATGAAAAGAAATTTTAAGGCAAGAAAACACCCCCAGCGGCAATCTCACTACCCGACATTTTGGCCCTCCCGCAGGTTCAGAAGCGGTTTAGGGGCATTTTGTGCCCTGATGTGGGGCTATACACATGCAACTGACGTAATTTCAAACCTGCAGGAGGGTTGCCGATCAATATGTCGGGTAGTGAAAGCGGCAATCAGAAAGCAAACCATCACGCCAAGGTTAGAGGATAGGGAACTTTCTTCCTCTGCAAATCGTCTATAAAACGCCAATCCAAACGGATTAAAGCCTGTGGCTCATTACCCGACATTTTGACCTTCCCGCAGGTTCAGAAGCGGTTTGGGGGCATTTTGTGCCCTGATGTGGGGCTATACACGTGCAACTGACGTAATTTCAAACCTGCGGGAGGGTTGCCGATCAATATGTCGGGTAATGAAAGCCTGTGGAAGGTTTTCATTACCCGACATCTGAACGCAGATGACGCGGATTCACCGCTTGAGCAAGGTCTCCGACCAAGCCCTCGACTGTGGTCAGAGACCTTGCCGAACCGAGGAAACAACTGTGCAACCAGGCATGCGGATTCACATCTCATCTCACCATAGGAGGAGTAAAATGAACACCCCTTTGAAACCGAAATTTGCGCCCAGCGCCTCCACGCTTCGCGCCCTGATCGTGCTCTCGTTCCTGCTTTCGTTCTCACTTTCGTTTCTTCTTTCGATGGGCATTGCCGTCCCACCGGTGCGCGCCGATGGGATCATCATCCCCGACGTTCCTGACGCTTCCTACCAGCCACCCTATCCGGAGCCCACGTTCACCACACCGGAACCAGTCCTTCTGCTTCGTGAGACCTGGTTGACGATCCGCTATCATCGCGTGCAAGTCACCATCGAGGATCAGGTCGCCGTCACCCATATCGAACAGGAATTCGTCAACGAACACGATTGGACAGTGGAAGGCACGTATGTGTTCCCCTTGCCGGCGGGCGCCGCGATCTCCCAGTTCGTGATGTGGGTTGATGGCACACCGGTCGAAGGCCAGGTACTGGAAGCTGACCAGGCCCGCCGCATCTACGAGGAGATCGTGCGTCGCCGACGCGACCCGGCCTTGTTGGAGTATGTGGGGCGCAGCGCCGTCCAGGCGCGCATCTTCCCGATCCCCCCCGGTGCATCGCGCAAGGTGGAACTGGAATACACCCAGGTGTTGCCCGTGGAACAGGGGATGGTGCGCTACGTCTATCCCCTGAACACCGAGAAGTTTTCCGCCCGTCCGCTGGAAGAAGTTTCTATCCACGTCGCTATCCACTCCCCCCAGGCGATGTACGCCATCTATTCACCCACCCATCAGGATCGGGTGTACATTGAACGAGACGGAGAATACCGGGCCGAGATCGGCTACGAAGAACAAAACGTCCTGCCCGGTCAGGACTTCGAGCTGGTCTACACCGTAGGTCAGGACCCCATCAGCCTGAACCTGTTGACCTACCGAGAACCTCCCAATGACGGCTTCTTCCTTCTGTTAGCGGCTCCATCCGTGAACGTGGCCGAGGAACAAGTCGTTGCCCGAGACATCATCCTGGTGCTCGACGTCTCTGGTTCAATGGAGGGGGAAAAAATCGCCCAGGCGCGGGAAGCGTTGACCTATATCCTGAACCATCTCAACCGCGAGGATCGCTTCAACATCGTTGCTTTTTCTACCGGCGTGCGCTCGTATGCCCGTGTGCCGCAACCGGCATCGGCTGCGGAATCGGCCCAGGAATGGGTAAGCCGCCTGCAGGCCATCGGCGGCACCGACATCAACCAGGCCCTGCTGGAAGCGCTGGCGCAGACAACCCCGGAGCGCTCGACTGTGTTGATCTTCCTGACCGACGGGCTGCCGACCGAGGGGGTCACAAACATTGAACAGATCTTAGCCAACGTGGCGTCTACCTGTCTCGAAAATACGAACGTGCGCATCTTCCCCTTTGGCGTCGGAGATGACGTCAACACTGTGTTGCTGGATACGCTGGCAGAACAGCACGGGGGTCGGCCAGAGTACGTCCGACCCAACGAGAGAATTGACGAGCAAGTCTCTCAATTCTACGCCCAGATCAGCACCCCGGTGCTTTCTCAGATCGAATTGGACTTCGAGTCCGTGGAGGTGGAGGAGCTGTTTCCTCCCACGTTGCCCGATCTGTTTTCCGGCAGCCAGTTGATCTTGGTGGGAAGGTATCGGGATGGCGGCGCGACCCGCATCGTATTGACCGGAGAAGTCAATGGCGAACCGCGTGAGTTCGTATACGAGGGAAATTTCCGCCCGGAAGGGGGCAGTGAGTTCATACCCCGGCTGTGGGCGACCCGCAAGATCGGCTACTTGTTGACCCAGATTCGGCTCTATGGCGAGAAACAGGAATGGGTAGACGCCATCGTCTCCCTGAGCGTGCAGTACGGTATCATCACCCCCTACACGTCGTTCTTGATTGAAGAGGACGACATTCTGACCGCCCAGGGACAGGAGAAGGCCGTGGAAGAATTTATGGCGTTGCCAACGCCGGTCGCAGCCGGGGCACCGGCCGTAGAAGCCGCCGCCGAGCAGGCCGAAATGCGGGCCGTGGAGGCCGTGGGGGAGGGCAACATCCCATCCGAAGCCGCCGAGGTTATCCGCCGAATCGGCCGTAAAACGTTCAAGCTGCAAGACGGGGTATGGACCGATACAACGTTCGATCCTTCACACATGGAGACAGTCCGGATCGGCTTTGGCTCCGACACATATTTCGATCTGCTGGCCACCTATCCGGAATGGGGGAAATATTTCGCTCTGGGGGAACAGGTCATCTTCCTGGAGGGGGGTACAGCATATGAGGTCGTGGCCGGAGAGGGCGAAGCGATCGAAGTTCCACTCCCCCAGCCGACACCCGGCACGGAGTCCGCTCTGCCGACAGTCGCCCCCACCCCGCCGTCCAGCCCGTTGGTGAGTCCCTCTCCCTCTTCTCTCCCTCCATCCGACACCGGGGAAGGAATCTGCTTCGGTCTGGCAATCATCGCGCTGATTCCGCTGGCCATCGTCGCCATGTGGCAGTATATGCGGCCCTAAACGGCCCGTTTAAAAATCGGTCGGTCGCCACTCAGGCTACCCTTCCGCAGGTTACGAGAACCTGCGGAAGGCCCCTTTGACGTTGCGGAAGTAACGTTGCGGAAGAGGCACCGAGGTGTGTACTCCGACTGGACCATGGCAAATTTATCCAGGACGCAGATTAACGCTGATTTTCGCAGATAAGCATTAAATATCTTAAGAAATCTGCGTGCGTAGCCTGCGTTAATCTGCGTCCTATAAAAATTATTAAGCCTTTTGAAATTTGCCAGACTCCAGCTCCGATACGAATGAT
>CAZXVB010000014.1:0-9541 GCA_964643875.1 uncultured Anaerolineales bacterium
CAACCGTCGGCCTGAACTCACTACCCGACATTTTGACCCTCCCGCAGGTTCGGATTTGGACGGATTTCGTCAAAGCGGGATGAGCTTGCACCTTGACATCCTGGAGCCATTCGTTTAGAATAACTTTACCGGTTGCCCCAGTAGCTCAATTGGATAGAGCGTCGGACTTCTAATCCGAGGGTTGCAGGTTCGATTCCTGCCTGGGGTACTGATGGAAAAACCAATCCTGGTGACTGGAGCAACGGGTTTCCTGGGGCACACGCTGTGCCCCTATCTTATTGAGCGGGGATACCGGTTGCGAGCCTTCGTGCGCCCATCATCCGACTGGCACTACCTGCGCGATCTGGGGGTCGAACTGGCATGGGGGGATGTCCGGGATGCCACCGCCGTCCGTGCCGCGATGGAAGGTTGCCGGGCTGTCGTCCACGCCGCCGGTAAATTTCGCTTTTGGGGTCCGTCGCAAGATTTTTTCTCCATTAACCTGGAGGGTACGCGCAATGCATTGGAGGCGGCGTACCGGGTGAATGTGGAGCGATTCGTCTATATCTCGACGGTCGCCGTCATTGGCGTGCCTCGGGACGACCGGGTGATTGACGAATCCTATCCACCGACCCCGTGGGATGACTATCAACGCAGTAAATGGGCTGCCGAGCGCCTGGTGTTACAATACCATCGGGCCTATGGTTTGCCCACAATCGTGTTGCGACCGGGCGCGTTCTATGGGCCTGGCGGTCGCTATGCCTTCAACCGACTGTTCTTCGAAGACCCAATGAAGGGCTTGCCGGTTCAGGTGCATCGAGGACAGCGGATCGTTTTCCCGGTCTTTATTCGGGACGTGGCCCAGGCCATCGAACTGGCGCTCCGACGAGGCCGCCCCGGTGAAATCTACAATGTCAGCGGTCCCAGCATCACCCACCGCGAGGCCAATGAGATCATAGACCGGGCCGCCGGGTGTCGAATCTACCGGGTGAACGTCCCTGCATCCGGTATGCTTCTGCTGGCCAGGGTGTGGACCTGGCTTTCTAACTTTATCCATCGTGAACCGTACTACCCCCTCAATCTGGCTCTATACGTCTTCTACGATTGGCGTGTCTCTAGCGAAAAGGCCCGTCGAGAATTGGGATTTGTACCTACATCTTTCGAGGCCGGTGCCCGGCAAACGATTGCTTGGTATCGTGAAATGGGGATTGGCCCCACCAATCCCATCGGATGGTTGATTGTTTGGTTGACTCGGAGGTCGTTGCAGAAATGAAGATCGTCACAGTGGCACAGATGCGAACCATCGAGGCCGCCGCCGACGCGGCAGGACATTCCTACGATACGATGATGGAACTGGCCGGACAAAGCGTGGCCCAGGCCATCGCCGCTCGACGAGAAGTGGCCAAACGGTGGGTATTGGTTCTGGTCGGGCCGGGGAATAATGGGGGCGACGGCTTGGTGGCTGCTCGTTACTTGGTCGAAGCCGGCGCCTATGTTTCCTGTTACCTGCTCCGACCCCGTGATCCGACTGTGGATCGGAACTTCCAACGGATTCAGCGCTTGGGGGTAGAGATCGTGATGGCCGGGGAGGACGAGACAAGCGGATGGCCCCGGCTGCGTGCGCTGGCTCGGACGGCAGACGTGGTCGTGGATGCTCTTCTGGGCACCGGCAGCCGTTCACCTCTGCGCGGGTCCGTGGCGGCTGTGCTGGAGATCGTGCGTCAGGCGCTGGCGGAGAGTGTTCGCCGACGGGCAGAGAGACGCGTCCTTCTGAGTCCGGCATCCCCACCGCCTCCCGCTGAGCCGGCCAGGCCGTTCTGGGTGGCTGTGGATGGCCCCACCGGCCTGGACTATGACACCGGGGCACTGGATCCACTCGCTTTCCGGGCGGACCTGACGGTGACTTTTGCGCACCCGAAAGTGGGGCACTTTCGCTTTCCGGGGGCCGGCGCCTTGGGAGAATTGGTCGTGGCGGACATCGGCTGCGATCCGGCCCTGGCCGCTGAGTCCTCCCTGGAGATGGTCACTCCGGCTATGGTGCGTGCTTGGTTGCCTCCGCGCCCGGCCGATGCACACAAAGGCACGTTTGGACGTGCGCTCATTGTGGCCGGCTCGTCCAGATACACCGGGGCTGCATACCTGGCCGGGGCTTCTGCGACGCGGGCCGGTGCGGGGCTGGTTACCCTGGCGCTGCCGGTACCCATCCTCACGGCTGTAGTTGCCCATCTGGCCGAGGCGACCTACATCTTGCTGGAGAGTCGCGATGGAGGGATCGCCGAGTCGGCCATTCCGACCGTCGTGGAGGCACTGACGCAGTACCACGCGCTCTTGCTGGGGCCGGGACTGGGGCAAGCCAAGGGGACGCGGGCTTTTGTGACAGGCTTGTTGGCGCAGGTGGGGGCGGAGAAACGACCGACCGACCACTGGGTGGTGGACGCCGATGGATTGAACGTCTTGGCCGGCTTGCCGGGCTGGCCGCAGCGATTACCGGGCGTATGTGTATTGACTCCTCATCCGGGGGAGATGGCCCGCTTGATGGGTGGTTCCATCGGCGACATCCAGGCCGAGCGAGTTTCCGTGGCCCAGCGGCAGGCCCGGGCCTGGGGACACGTAGTATTGCTCAAAGGAGCATACACGGTAGTCGCCGCTCCCGATGGACGGACGGCCATCGAGCCGTTTGCCAACCCAGGGCTGGCCACGGCCGGCAGTGGTGATGTGTTGGCCGGGGTCGTTGTAGCTTTGTTGGCCCAGGGAGTGGAGCCGTTCGAGGCGGCGGTAGCCGGCGCGTTCTTACACGGTATGGCCGGTGAACTGGCACGCCGGGAAATCGGTGCAGCCGGTATGGTTGCCGGGGATGTGTTGGCCCGACTTCCTCGGGCCTGGCGTGCGTTGGACGGCCCCGCTTGACCGATGTATGACGCGCATCTCCGCCAGGGCCAGGTGCTGTAGAGGGCTGTAGGGGCAGGTGCAAGACCTGCCCCTACAGTCGGTTTCAGGCTGTTGCCGGTGCTTCGGTGGGTTCCGATGGTTTTTCTTCTTTCTCCTTCTCCTTGCCGGCTACCGAAGCGGCCGCTTTTTTGGTTTCCTCCAGTGCCTCGGTCAGCTGCTTTTGCCCTTCCTCCAAGATGACTTTGCTCTGCATCTGAAGTTCTTCGGCTCGCCGCTTGACATCAGCAGCGACTGCCTCGGCCTTGGCGCGGGCATCGGCCAACGTCTCTTCCGCCTTGGTTTGCAAATCGAGACCTTTCTGGCGGATCTGCTCGCGGGTCTCTTCGCCGGACTGAGGTGCCATAATGAGCGCGACCGCTGCGCCTACTAGCCCACCGATCAGGAATCCTGTGAAAAAGGCGCTAATCTCTCCACCATCATTGTGATTTCCCATTGTAACCTCCTTATCCATATAAAATTGTGTAAGTTGGACCGTGCTTCACTCGTGTTTCGTTGAAGGGGTATTCTCTCCAACATGGAGTATTTGCATTTATTTTACCCGACATTCCTTATTTCCGCAACACCCTGGTTGGTGAGTCGGTGGTCGAAACTTCGTCCCTACTGATGGGGCCTAGGTTGCCCAATTTTTAAAAGCGGTGTAGAATATTCCTCTGTATGAGTATGAACGCAAAACGTAACCACTTGAAATCGGTCGTGAGTTATATGACTTACTTCTCAATTGAACCCCAATATGAATCCATTCTCATCATCAGATTTTTGTTAAGGAGGACACAGTTTCTATGAACACTCCAGATTCTCGCTTGCCCGAGGTTCCGCCTGAATTGGAGGGGACCGTGCATCTGATGCCCTGGGACAAGCTCTACAATTGGGGCCGCAAACGATCTCTCTGGCCGTTGTTTTCCGGGTTGGCTTGCTGTGCTATCGAGATGATCTGTGCAGCAGCAGCTCGCTTCGATCAGGCCCGTTTCGGAATGGAGATTGTGCGCCCTAGCCCCCGCCAGGCGGACCTGATGATCGTCTCCGGCACGGTCACGAAGAAGATGGCTCCCCAGGTCGTCCGATTGTACAATCAGATGCCGGAGCCGAAGTACGTGATTGCGATGGGGGCCTGTGCGATCTCCGGCGGCCCGTTCAAGGAAGGATACAATGTGGTATCCGGGGTGGACAAACTGATCCCGGTGGACGTGTACGTACCCGGTTGTCCGCCTCGGCCAGAAGCATTGTACAATGCGTTCCTTTCACTACATGCCAAGTGGGACCGGGAACGCATCAAGGATCTCCGCTGGTATCAGAAAGATTGGACGGATGAAGGCGTGCCGGTGCCCGAATTGGGACCGGATATGGTGGACTGGCGTGTTGTCGGTTCCGCGCTGAAAACCGGGGAGGAGTAGGCGATGGCCACAGAAGCGAAGACTGCACAACAAACTGAAACATCCGCCGACGCCATTCTGAATACCCTGAACGAGCGTTTCCCCGGTGCCATTCAACCGGCTGAACGCGAGGGGCTTGTCGTCTCCCCAGAGCGGTTGGTCGAAGTCGCCACATTTCTGCGGGATGAATTGGGGTATGCTTATCTGAGTCTCGTCTCTGGAGTAGACTATCCGGAGGCCACGGCCAAGTTCCCTTCCCGTTTCGAGGCCGTCTATCATCTGTTTCGTGAGAAGGGCGGCCCCTTGACGCTCCACGTGCATGCGGATCGGGACAACCCCACGGTTCCCTCTGTGGTCAGTGTTTGGCCGGCGGCCAGTGTCCATGAGCGCGAAACCTGGGATCTGATGGGCATCCGCTTCGAGGGCCACCCGGATTTGCGTCGCATCTTGCTGTGGGAGGGGTACGAGGGACATCCTCTCCGCAAGGATTGGCATGAGGTGTATTACGAAGAGGAGAAAAAGCCTTTCTCCAGTCGTCATCCGAACGGCCATCCGGTTCAGGCGGAGGAACGGTCTCCTCTGGGGCGCAACCTGCGATACCCGGAAGGCTGGTCGCCGGAAGCCTGGAAGTCCTCGGCAGAACCGGCGGTGTACGCTGGGTTTCGGGACGTATTGGAGCGAGAGCTCGAACCTTCGAACGGTAATGGCATAGAGGAGCTTCCTTTGAATACCGACCGGATCGTGCTCAACATCGGTCCGCAACATCCCAGTACCCACGGCGTACTGCGGATGGTCGCAGGTCTGGAAGGGGAGACCATTAAGAAGTTGGAACCGGTGGTGGGGTATCTCCATCGTTGCCACGAAAAGATCGGCGAGCGCAACACTTGGTTGGCCAATATGCCCTTCACCGACCGCCTGGACTACGTTTGCTCAATGAGCAACAATTTTGGGTATGCTGTTGCGGTTGAGAAGCTGATGGGGATCGAGGTGCCGGAGCGGGCGGAATATCTGCGGGTGATTATGGCGGAACTGACCCGTGTGATGAACCATTTCGTCTCCGTGGGCTTCTTTACTAATGACATTGGCGTCTACCTCACTGCGATGCTCTATGCATTGGAAGAACGTGAATTTATCGTGGATCTGTTCGAGATGGCTTCCGGCTCCCGGATGATGTGTAACTACTTCCGGTTCGGCGGTGTGGCCCGTGATATCCCCGATGAATTCTTGCCGTTGGCCAAGGAGCTGGTCTACGAGCGTCTGCCGCGCCGTTTGGAGGAATTCGAACGCTATTTGCTGGATAACGAGGTTTTCCGGGCGCGTACTATCGGCGTAGGCGTGCTGCCGGCCGATATGGCCGTGGCCTATGGCTGTACCGGTCCCCTGCTGCGCGGTTCAGGGGTCCCCTATGACGTACGGCGGGCCGAGCCGTATTCCATCTACGACCAATTCGATTGGGATGTGGCCGTGGCGTACAACGGCGACATCTACGACCGGTTCCTGGTCCGTTTCGAGGAGATCCGTCAGTCGTTGCGCATCCTGCGCCAGGCCCTGGAGCGACTCCCGGATGGCCCTATCCGGTCGGGGAAGAAACCGAAAGCGACAATGAAGATACCGGCCGGAGAAGCATACGGACGGGTCGAATCTCCCAAGGGAGAATTGGGGTTCTACTTGATTTCAGACGGCAGTCCCAATCCGTATCGGTATCGGATCCGCACACCGAGCTTTGCCAACTTGGGCGTGCTGGGGGAGTTGTGTCGCGGGCATTTGTTGGCAGACGTGGTAGCCATTCTGGCCAGTATTGACATCACACTGGGGGAGGTGGATCGCTAATGTATGGATGGGGGATCGTCAAATCGTTGAGTGTCACCTTTGGTCGTTTCGTAACTACCTTTGTGGATGACATACGGTGGTTTTTCCGAGGTGGATTTGGTAAGCGATATTCCCCGGAGGCCTTGCCGATCCGACAGAGCCCCAAGGGGCGAGGTGTCTTTACCGTTCAGTATCCCAAGGAAAAACTCCCGTTGCCGGAAAACTATCGTGGATTTCCGTTCCAGGTCGTCGATCCGGAGACCGGCACGACGCGTTGCACGGCCTGTGGCATTTGTGCCCAGGCCTGCCCCACACAATGTATCTGGATTGTACGAGCGACCGATCCGGAGACCGGTAAGGCTCGCCGAGAGCCGGCAGAATTTTACGTGGATATTAGCATCTGTATGTCGTGCGGGTTCTGCGCTGAGTTTTGTCCCTTCGGGGCTATCAAGATGGGGCATAATTACGAAATCACAGCCTATCGGCGCGACAATGGTGAATTCCTGTGGGGGTTGGATCGGCTGCAGAAGCCATTGGCGTACCATGCGGCTATCCACCCCACGGAATATCAGGCCGAACAAGCAAAGGCTAAACGTAAGAGAGATAAGAGAGACAAGAAGTGAGTCCCTCAGCTTCTCGTTCCCGTAGCTCCTCGCCATCGTTGTCATCTGATGCCAGGATTGCCTGTGTGCGCTTTCATCCCACCGGCAAGTTGTACGATTTCGATGCTTGCAACTTTCCCGATCTCCGGGACGGGGATTTCGTGGTAGTGGAAACGGCGCGGGGACAACAATTGGGGCAGGTGATTCGTTTGCGCTCGGCTTCATCTGGGCGCAAGGCGGGTAAAGGCCTGAAGCCTGTCGTGCGGTTGGCTACCGGCGCTGATATGATCCGGCGACAGCGCTGGCGCGATCTGGAACAACAGGCGCTGACGTTTGTCCGCCAGGTCTCCCGGCGGATGGGGTTGCCCATCAAGCTGGCATTGGCTGAATATGCGTTCGATGGCTCCCACTTGACTGTGCTTTATACCAGCGAGGAAAAGAAGTTGAACCTGGAGCCGTTGAAAGGAGAGCTGCAAGAGGTATTCGATGTGCCGGTGGAGATTCGACGGATCGGTCCACGTGATTTCGCCCGTCTGATGGGGGGGTACGGTGCTTGTGGTGAACCACGTTGTTGTGCGCGGTTCATGTCGGAGTTTGTGCCGGTCGCCATCAAAATGGCGAAGCTGCAGGGGGTTTCGTTGAATCCGGCCGATATCACGGGGATGTGTGGTCGTCTGCGGTGCTGCCTGGCCTACGAGTATGAGTTATACCAGGAAGCATGCAAGTTGATGCCGCGCCGCAAAAAGCGCGTCCAAACTCCCTATGGCAAGGGGAAAGTGATTGACTTGTTGCCCTTGAAAGGTGTTGTGGTCGTCCAGTTGGAGGACGATCGGGTGGAGGTGCCGGTCGAAGAGGTAGAATTGATTTCTTCGTAATCGTCTGGCTGAATTTCATTACCCGACACGCTTTTTCCGGGACGCAGATTAACGCAGAAAAACACAGATTTTCTTGGGTTTTCGGCGCGAAGCGATACGAATCCGGTCAAATCGGCGTCAATTTAGCGTCAATCTGGGGTGAATCTGCGTTCAGATGTCGGGTAGTGATGGCTGAATTTCTCACCAGGGCGGGGTGCGTTAGGGGCTGGCCTCATTAGAGGTCAGCCCCGTCGTTTTCCTGTTCCGAACATGACGTATCGCCCCGACGTGTGACACATCTGGGAGGTGCGTTGCGCGTGTCGCGGACCACCATCGCCCCAGCGGTGTGCCAGGGAGATTGGTCTAACCCCTTTAATGAGGCCAGCCGTTGATGCTCATTCACGTTTCGCCAGTAGCCATTTCCCGGTAATCGCTGTTATGACCAGCAGTACGCTCAATACCCCGGCCCACTCCAATGGGAATGTGCCGCCCGATTCGGGCAACAATGGCATCGGCGTCGGTACAGGGGTAGGATGCGGATGCACGCCTCCGTTGGATGATGCGGGGGTAGGCGTGGGCGCGGGCGTGGATGTGGGGGTGGGTGTGGGCGTAGGCGTGGGCGTGAGCGTGGGCGTATGTGTGGGAGTAGGTGGATGTTTCGGCGTTGGCGTCGGCAAGGGCTGTTGTGCATAGGCAAGCGGTAATCGGGCCGCTTTGTCTGGAGCGACGAAGGAAACCGGCCACGACAATGTTGCCAAGATAAGCGCTCCTATTATGGCGATCACGATTACCCGCATCAAGGTTCGATGGGGTGGCAGGTGATGTGTCGGGCGAGGTAGGGAGTCGTCATTCGTTGCTATGGCCATAGCTCATTCCTCCATTGTCACTGTCAGGGTGTAACCGGTATCCGCGCCGTAGATCGTCCAATCGTGGTGCCGCACGCCTACGGCCAGTTGGCCGTTCTCCGTGGCCGTCCAGACGATCCGCGAAGCCGGGTTGGATGGAGAGAGGTCGTCGTTTTCCGCCAATAGTTGGAGGCAATCGCCGCTCCGCAGCATCAGGAGCGTGTCGGCGCGGGCGCCCAGGCCGCTGGTAGTGATGGTGTAGGTGCGGCTGGCCTGCGCGGGGAAGGTGTACCAGTCGTTGTCGTTGGGGTAGTCGAAATTCTCACTGTATTGTTCCCCGATGGCCAGCGGATGCGCACTATCGCAGAAGTCGGGGATGTCCACGATGGGGGAGGGCGGGTAGGTTTCGTCGTAGACGACGACCTGGTAGCTCGTTTCGGGGCCGGTAGCATCTGGATCGTAGCTGTGCACCAGGATGTGGAGTGGCCCCGTCTGAGCGGCTCGCCATCCCACTTGCGAGGCACGGCTGTTGAAAGGATACGGCAGGTCGTCGTTGGCGATTAAGGGGGTGGTGCAGGTTCCATCGTACAGGGTGATCACTGTGTCGGCGCGGATGTTCAGGTTCTCAGTGCGGATGGTGTAGCTGACGCCGGCCGTCGCCTGGAAGGTGTACCAATCCCGGTCGTTGGGATGGTCGAAGTCTTCTTCTTGCGGAGTGGCGATGGTCAGCGACCAACCGGGACAATTATCCGGGGCGTCATTCGGGTAATTCCGCAGCACCAGCGGTAGATAGACGAAGCTGGGCTGGCGGGGGACGATGGTGATGGTGTGGGTGGCCGTGAGGGTGCCGCCGCAATTTTCGGCCCGCAGGATGAGCGCGTAGACGCCGGGGATGTCCCAGCGATAGGTCGCGGCGCCGGTTCCCTGCCCGCTCACGGTGGGAGAGGGCGTCCAGGTGTAGGTGATGGGCGGGCTGGCGTCGCTCGGCGTGACGATGCCGGTGAAGGTGTAATCCGTGGCGGTGAATCCGGTCGTTGGGCCGGCGATGGTGACGCCGGTCAAGGGACGGGGACAGGGAGGGACGATGGTGATGGTGTGGGTGGCCGTGAGGGTGCCGCCGCAATTTTCGGCCC